>NZ_JBHZAV010000256.1:0-10841 GCF_042754445.1 Embleya sp. NPDC059213 | reverse complement strand
CCTTGAGACCTCGGTCCAGGGTCTGTGACGTTTCGGCGACCACCGACCCCCCTCCCTTCGCGTGACGTTGCATTACGTCCAGCGGCGTTCGATCCCCGAACGAAACACCACATTCGCGAGGCTGTGCGGCGCCAGGTCATGGGGCCAGGACACGTACTCGTCGCCACTCGGCGGGCAGGCCGAACGGATTCCCACGTCCGCGAAGGACGGTTCCTCCTGCGCGGCGCGTCGGAAGATCACGCTAACCAGAGAGGGCAGTTTTGGCACCGGATATCCGGGATACGGACAGGAAAAATCTCCGCTGAACCAGGACGTCTAGCACATACCGCACAAATCGCCAAATGCGATCCTCGACACGTGTCCCCAGGACCACGACCGAGCAGCCCCGTACTCACCAGCCGGACACACCGTCCCAACCCATGAGATCGCCGGCCACGAACCGACTCCCCGTACCGGCCCGAGTCGCGCCCCGGCCGCCGTGAATCTCACCGCCCGGACGTGGCCCACTCGCGAATCTTCCCGATCCGCGCCTCCAACTGCCCGGCCGACGCCTGGGCCACCGCCGGCCCGCCGCACACCCGGCGCAGCTCGTTGTGGATCTGCCCGTGGGTCTGCCCGGTGCGGTGGTGCCACGCGGCCACCATCGTGTTGAGTTCCTTGCGCATCGAGGTCATCTGACGATGCGTCACCACCGGTCGCTGGTCCGCCGGTTTCTCCGACAGGTCGGCCTGCTGGTCCGGCTTGCGCCGGCTCTTGGCCACCTGCTTGGCCTGCCGGGACTGGAGCAACATCTGCACTTGGTCGGGTTCGAGCAGTCCGGGCAGGCCGAGGTACTCCTCTTCCTCCTCGCTGCCCACGTGCGCCTGGAGCCCGAACTCCGCACCGTCGAACAACACCCGGTCGAACCGCGCCTCGCTCTCCAGCGCCTCGAACGCGAACTCCTCCTGCTGCCCCGGCTCGTCCTGCTGCGCGTTGGCCTGCGCGACGAGGGCGTCCTCCTCGTCGTACATCCCGCCCTCCTTCTTCGGGCGGTCCAACACGTGATCGCGCTCGATCTCCATCTCGTTCGCGTGCTGGAGCAGCGTCGGCACCGAAGGCAGGAACACCGAGGCCGTCTCGCCCCGCCGCCGGGCCCGGACGAATCGGCCCACGGCCTGCGCGAAGAACAACGGCGTGGAGATCGTGGTGGCGAACACCCCCACCGAAAGCCGAGGCACGTCCACCCCCTCGGACACCATCCGCACCGCGACCATCCAGCGATCCTCGGACGCCGAGAAGTCCTCGATCTTCTTCGACGCGCCGGTGTCGTCCGACAACACCAGGGTCGCGCCCTGCCCGGTGATCTCCCGAATCATCCGCGCGTACGCCCGCGCCGACTCGTGGTCGGTGGCGATCACCAACCCACCCGCGTCCGGAATCGCCTTGCGCACCTCGCCCAACCGCTTGTCCGCGGCCCGCAACACCTGCGGCATCCAGGCACCCTGCGGATCCAGCGCGGTACGCCAGGCCTGGCTGATCGCATCCTTGGTCATCGGCTCGCCCAACGAGGCCGCGATCTCGTCCCCGGCCTTGGTCCGCCACCTCAAGTCGCCCGAATACGACAGAAAGATGACCGGCCGCACCACCCCGTCCGAAAGCGCGTGGCCATAGCCGTACGTGTAGTCGGCGGACGAACGCCGAATGCCGTCCTTGCCCTCCACGTACGCGACGAACGGAATCGGATTGATGTCCGACCGAAACGGCGTGCCGGTCAGCGCGAGCCGGCGCGTGGCCGGCTCGAACGCCTCCATGCACGCCTCGCCCCACGACTTGCTGTCGCCCGCGTGGTGGATCTCATCCAGGATCACCAGCGTCTTACGGTTCTCCACCCGCCGCCGATGCAACATCGGATGCACGCCGACACCCGCGTAGGTGACCGCGATCCCGTGATACTCCCGCGACACCGGCCCCGACGAACTCGAATAATTCGGGTCGATCCGCAGACCTATGCGTGCCGCGGCCTCGGCCCACTGCTTCTTGAGATGCTCGGTCGGCGCAACGATGGTGACCTGATGGATCACGTGCGCCTCCAGCAACTCCGAGGCGATCCGCAACGCGAACGTCGTCTTGCCGGCACCCGGCGTGGCCACCGCGAGAAAGTCCCGAGGCTGCCGTTCGAGATAGGTGTCCAAGGCCCCCTGCTGCCACGCACGCAGCTTGTTCGCCGTACCCCAGGAGGCACGATTCGGGAAGGCCGGGGACAGATGGGACGCGGCTGCAATACTCACTGCGACGACTCTGCTCCAACCCGGAATTCCACCCGACACCAAGCCCTCAGGCTACCCGAGCCCCCACCGGGTTCCCCCACCCCGACGTCGTCCCGACACGTCCCGAACCGAGCGGTCAGGGGGTTTGGCGGATGGGGTGGAGGCGGGGGGCGAGGAGGGTGCCGAGGAGGGCGGTGGCGAGCATGATGGCGAAGATCAGGGTGAAGACGCCGGAGTCCTTGCCGGTGCCCTCGTGGAGGGCGGCGAAGATGGCGCCGGCCAGGCCGACCATGACGATCGTGCCGAGCGAGTCGGCGACCTGGAGGGAGGAGGAGTTGGTGCCCGACTCCTCCGGGGTGGACAGGTCGAGGGTGAGCACGCTCATCGACGAGACGGCCATGCCCATGCCGGCGCCGCCGAAGAACCAGCCGACCGTGACCACGTACGGCGATACGCCGGGGACCAGCGCCAGCAGTGCCCCGCCGATCGCGACGGCCACGAAGAGGAAGCCCATCCGGACCAGGAGCGGCCGACGTTCGTGCGGCGAGCGGCCCTGGTACCAGGACCCCAGCGCCCAGGACAGCGCGCCCACGGTCAGCGTCAGCCCCGCCCGCGTCGGCGACAGGCCGTGCTCGCTGATCAGCATCAGGGGTACGAAGGACTCGACCGAGAAGAACGCGCTCGCGAGCACACCCCGACACAGGATCACCGCCGGCAGCCCGCGCACCGCGCGCAACGTCCCCGTCGGCAACAGCCGAGGCACCGTCACCACCATCAGCGCCAGGCCCGCGACCGCCGACAACACGCCCGGCACGTTCAGGTCTTGGCCGCCGTACTGCAACATGCCCGCGCCCACCGAGGCGCCGAGCGCGGCGCGGATCCGGCCCCGGTTCATCCGCGCGTCCGGATCCGGCTCGCCCGCCATCCGCTTGTGCTGCGGCAGCATCATCATGATCGGCAACACCACGAGCACCGGAATGGCCAGGAACACCCAGCGCCAGCCCAGGTGATCGGTGACCAGGCCGGCCACCGGCGGCCCGACGATCGAGGGCAGCACCCACGCCGCGGAGAACGCCGAGAACACCCGCGGGCGCAGCGCGGACGGGTACGCCTTGCCGACCACCACGTACAGCGCCACGATCACCAGCCCGCCGCCGAGGCCCTGCACGGCCCGGCCCGCGATGAACGGCCACATCGACCGCGCGGTGCCGGCCAGCACGAGGCCGGCCGCGAACGCCCCGATCCCGCCGAACAGCGGCAGTCGGGGTCCACGCGCGTCACACCATTCGCCGGAGACCACCATGGCGAGCAGGCTCGTGGTGAAGAACGCGGAGAAGGCCAGGGCGTACAGCGGCACGCCGTCGAGTTCCTCGACCGCCACCGGCATCGCGGTGCCCACGGCCATCGCCTCGAAGGCGATCAGCAGGACGACCGACACGATGCCGAGCGTGAGCTGAAGATAGGGCCGGGTCAGCACCCCGGGCTCCCGATCGCCGGACGTCTCGGCGCTGCGTCGCGTGGACTTCGACTCCCCTACGGCTGTCACCGAGACAGCCTAGACCCTGGCATATCAACCTACTTATCCCCGAGCAGCACCCGGCAGCACCGAGCAGCACCAAGCCACCCGAGCAACCCGACCAGCCCGAGCAACACCCGCTGCTCCTGCGCTACTCCACCACCACGTCCCGAGGCCGCAGCGGCAACCGGGGCAGTTCCAGCCCCGTCGCATCCCGCACCGCCGCCGCGACCGCGGCCGGCACCGGCACGACGGCCGCGTCGCCCAGGCCCTTCGCGCCGAACGGCGCGCCCGGTTGCGGCTCCTCGATCCACGCGGCGACCCGCACCGCCGGCACGTCCCACGTCCCCGGCGGCGACCACACCGACTCGATGTCCTCGGTCAGCGCGAGCCCGACCCCCATCGCCACCGAACTCTCCACCCGCACCCGGGCCTGCCCGGGATCCAACACCCGCCCCGCGTCGTAGGCGCCGGTCACGTCCACCACCCGGATCGTGCCCAACTCCGGATCCAGGTCGACCACGACCCGACAGGCCGAAAAGGCCACCGCCGGGTACGCGTTGCCCTGCCCCGCGTCGTCCAGCGGCTCCGTGCTCGGCGCCCGGCACGCGCCCGCCGTCGTCACCGTCGCGGTGTCCTCGTACATCGCGTCCACCGACAGGTCGATCAGCCCGTCGTAGGACTTGATCCGCCCGTCCCGCACGTCCAACAACCGCGCCGTCATCCCGTACCGCGCCGCCACCGGCGCCAACAGCCGCTCGCGGATCTCCCGCGCCGCCTGCTCCACCGCGCCCGCCGTCAGCCAGGTATGCCGCCCCACCCCCGGCGCCCCGGCCGTCGGCAACGCGGTGCCCGCCTGCAGCACGATCGCGTCCGGCACCCCCAACACCTCGTCCACGATCTGCCGGACCAGGGTCACGAAGCCCTGCCCGACCTCGACCGCCGCGCAGGTCACCGTCACCACGCCACCGTCCAGTCGCACGGTCGCCGTCGACGACTCGTCGGCCCCCTCGATGCCCAGCAGCGGCATCAACCCGACCGCGTACCCCGTCCCGCGCAACGTCCCGGGCGCGGGCGGCGCGGCCGGCGGCGCGGCCTCGGCCACCGCCCGCAACGCGGCCCCCACCGGCACCGGCCCGTCCAGTACCTGACCCGTCGTCAACATCGTTCCGGAGCTGAGCGCGTTGCGCAGCCGCAACTCCACCGGGTCCATCCCCAGCGCGTCCGCGAGCTTGTCCATCTGCGCCTCGTGCGCGAAGCACACCTGCACCGCGCCGGGCCCACGCATCGCCCCCGCCGGCGGATTGTTGGTCCGCACCGCCCACGCGTCCACCGCCGCGTACGGCACCATGTACGGCCCGGCCGCGCAGCCGATCAGCCGCCCGATCACCTCCGCCGAGACACCCGCGTACGCGCCGCCGTCCAGGATGATCTGCGCCTCCACCCCGAGCAACCGGCCGTCCCGATCCGCCCGATGGGTGTACTTCATCCGGGCCGCGTGCCGATGTCCGCCCACCGACAACGACTCGTCCCGCTCCAGCACCGCCTTGACCGGCCGCCCGGTGCGCAGCGCCAACAGCGCGACCACGGCGGTCAGTCCGACGTCCTCGCGCGTGCCAGCGGAGCCGCCCGCGCCGGTGGGCATCAACCGGACCATCCCGGCGGGCAGCCCCAGACACTCCGCGACCTGGTCCCGATCCGCGTGCGGATACGGCGACGCCACGTGCAGTTCGACGCCGCCGTCCGGCGAGGGCAGCGCGAGCGCGGCGTCGGTGGCCGGGTTGGCCTGGTACTGCGCGGGCACCTCGTACAGCCCCTCGACCACCACCTCGTCCACCGGCGTGCCGTCCCGGCGCAGCTTGACCGGCCGCCCGTGGCGCAGCGCGATGTGCCGCAGCACATTGCCGTCCGGATGCAACGGCGGCCCGGCGAAGGCGTGTTCGGGATCCGAGGCGGCCTCCAACGGTTGGTACGACACGAGCACCGCCGCGGCGCCGGCCCGCGCCGCGTGCAGCGTCTCCGCGGCGACCGCCGCGACCGCCTCCCCGGCGAAGCGCACCACGCCGTCCGCGAGCACCGGCCGGTCGGCCACGATCACCCCGTGGCACGCGCCCGGCGGCAGATCCGCCGCGGTGACCACGCCGCGCACCCCCGGCACCGCGTAGGCCCCGGCCGGGTCCACGTCCAGGATCCGCGCGTGCCGGTACGGGGAGCGCACCAGCACGCACCACAGCAGGCCGGGCGCCCACAGGTCGCCGGTGTAGGAGAACCGCCCCCGTGCCTTGGCGTCCCCGTCGGGGCGCGGTGCGGACTCGCCGATCACCGATTCGTGCCGATCACTTGGTCTCGCCGATCACTCGGTGCCGCCGGCCGCCGGCGGCGCGATCACGTTGAACATCATCGTCGAGTGGGTCTCGCGCGGGGCGCGCCTGCGCGCCGCGGTGCGCACCGCGTCCACCATCGGATGCGGCCCGGCACACCGACAGGGGTGCCCGTCCAGCGCCCGCCGGATCTCCACCTCGCCCGGCTCGGAGCTGCGGGCCAGCAGCGCACACGCGGACGCGACCACTCCCGGCACGCAGTATCCGCACTGGACCGCGCCGGACTCGACCAGCGCGCGCTGCACCCCGGCGGTCTCCGGGTCGTTGTCCAGGTCCTCGATGGTGCGCACCTCGCGGTCGCCCAGGGTGGCCGCCGCGACCAGACACGCGGAGACCGCGACCCCGTCCAGGTGCACCGTGCAGGTCCCGCAGACGCCCTGTCCGCAGCCGTCCTTGGCGCCGGGCAGGCCGAGCCGCTCGCGCAGCACGTACAGCAGGTTCTCGCCGATCCAGGCGTTCTCGATCAGCCGCGCCTCGCCGTTGACGCGCAGGACGTACGACGTGGTGGGGGCCGCGTCGAAGTCGAACCCGGGGCCGCTCATCCGCCGAACGCCCGTTGTACCGCGCGCCGCGCGCACACCGCGACCACGTGCCGCAGGTGCGCCCGGGCGGCCCGCTGTTCCGCCTCGGGCCGGATCTCGTCCGCGACCAACCGGCCGAAGTCGGCCGCGTCGCGCGCGTCCGAGAGCCGACCCGTGTGCGGGTCCATCCGTCCCGCCAGCCATTGTTCGGCCGCGAACGCGCGCACCGGACCGGGATGCGCCCCGCCGACCGCACAACGCACGTCGCCGACCACGGGACCGGCCACCAGCGCCAGGGTCAGGTGTCGCCCACCACCCACCGGCGCCTTGACGAACTCCTGCACGCCGCGCAGCAACGGCACCCGCACGCCGGTGATCAACTCCCCCGGGCGCAACAGTTGTTCGGCGATCGGACCCGCCTGGGGCGCGAGCAGATGCGGGGCGACCTCGCGCACTCCGCCCGGCGAACGGCAGGACACGGTGGCCTCCAGGGCGGCGAGTACGGGCAGCGAGTCGGCGGCGCGGCCGCTCGCGAGGATGTTGCCGCCCAGCGTGCCCATCGCGCGCACCTGCGCGGTGCCCACCTCGTTGGCGGCGGCGGCCAACGCCGGGACGAGCGAGGCCAGGTCGGCGTCCGCGAGCCGGGCCCAGGTCAGCCCGGCGCCGAGCATGACGAAATCGCCCTCGTAACCCCACCGCCGCAGGTCGGCGACCTTGGCCAGACCCACCAGGGCCGGCGGTCGCACCGTTCCGGCGTTGACGCGGGGCATGAGGTCGGTCCCCCCGGCCACCGGCAGTGCCCGGGGATCGCGCGCGAGGGCGTCCACGGCCTCGTCGAGCGACAGCGGCATCAAGATCGTCGCGTCCACAGCGCCGCCCACCCTATTGCCACGCGCCGACCGAAAGGGCCGACCCGGCACAGATTTGAGGCAACCCGAAACCCCGGCACTCCCGAACGCCACCAGGCCCGCCCAGACCCGCTCCGAAGCCGTAAAACACCGGCCTCCGACCAAATCGAACGGACCTTCCCGACCGACACGAGACGCGACGCCGGGGCGACGCCGAACGCCACCCGAACGGGATGCGAGAGACGCCACCCGAACGGGATGCGAGACGGGAGGCGGGACCGGAAGCCGAACCCGACACCCGAAGCCCCGCACCCGGGCAACGCAAGAGGCGCCGGTCACCACGACCGACGCCTCCGGCACCATCAGTACATCCGCGGCGACCTACTTCTTGCCGCCGCTCTTGCCACCGCTCTTGTCCTTGTCGCCACCGGCCCCGCCGGCCGGCATCGTTTCGTAGATCTCCTTGCACATCGGGCAGACCGGGTACTTCTTCGGGTCGCGACCCGGCACCCAGACCTTGCCGCAAAGGGCGATGACCGGGCTCCCGGACATCGCGCTTTCCATGATCTTGTCGCGCTGGACGTAGTGCGCGAAGCGCTCGTGGTCACCGTCGCCGTGGGAGAGCTTCGGCGTCTCCTCGATCAGCGTGCCGGTGCCCGTCCCGTGCTCCGGCTCCGGGAAGCTCTGGGGAGTGGTCATGCCCACCAGGATAGCCAGACGTCGGCGGCACCGAACGGCGCGTTGGATCACGCCCGCGTCGCGGTCCGCACCACCCGGCGCACACCCGGGCCCGGCCCCGCTCCGGCCCCGCCCCGCCGTCAGTTCAGCGTCGGATCCTCCGGATACGTGGCGACCATGGCCAACTCGCCCACCTGGCGCCGCAGTACCGCCCGCCACAGCCGGTCCGGCGCGGGTGTGAACGCGTCGCCCGGCTCGGAGTCGACCACGTACCACGCACCGGACTTGAGCTCGGTCTCCAACTGCCCCGGCCCCCACCCCGCGTACCCGGCGAACACCCGCATCGAGCCGAAGTCGGCGGCGACCAGTTCGGGCGGCACGTCCAGGTCGACCAGCCCCAGGCCGCCGTGCACACGACGCCAGCCCAGCGGCTCGGCCCCGCCCGGCACCGACGCGATGGCCAGTGCCGAGTCCATCGCGACCGGACCGCCCTGGAAGACCACGGGCGGCTCGCTGACGATCTTGGACCACGGCACGAGCACGTCGTTGACGTCCACCGGGCTGGGGCGGTTGATCACCACACCGAGGGTGCCGTCCTCGTCGTGCTCCAGGAGGAAGACCACACACCGGTCGAAGTTGGGATCGGCCAGCGCGGGCGTGGCCACGAGCAGGCGTCCGGTGAGCGTTACCTCGGTCATGCGCTCATGATCCCGCAACCGCCGCGTCGCGGTGTGCCACCCCGCGAGGAAGTCGGCCGGCGAGTGTCAGCGCGCCGAGGGCGCCGAGCAGATCCGCGGCCACGTCCCACGGGTCGCCGCTGCGGTGCGGAAGCAGGAAATGCTGGACCAGTTCGCTCTCCACCGCGTGTGCCGCGAGCGCCGCGCCCAGCACGAACGGACCGATTCCGACACGCCGACCGGTCCAGGCTATGGCCGCGAACGAGAGAAAATGCACGATCTTGTCACGATGTGGAACAAACGGCGCCGGGTCGCCCGGACTGCCCGGATTGAACAGGAGGACCAGGTTCACCAGCACCGCTCCCGCGAATGCCCAGTACGCAAGCCTGCCGACGGTCATCCGACCCCTTCGGTCACGGGCCGAACGACCCTTTTTCCCGGGCCCTTCGGCGCCGTGAGTCGGCACGGGAGCGGCACCGGTCCCACTACCGTGTAGCGCTGTCGGCCCATCTCCCCTGTCGGCTTCGGTACCCACAGAAGTGCGAGGATTCATGCAAGACGACGTGCTCTTGGTTCACGGCGGTTCCCCGCTTGAGGGCGAGGTTCGCGTCAAGGGCGCCAAGAACCTGGTGCCGAAGGCGATGGTGGCCGCACTCCTGGGCGAGGCGCCGAGTCGGCTGCGCAACGTCCCGGAGATCAGCGACGTACGCATCGTCAAGGGCCTGCTGCAACTGCACGGCGTGGCGGTGCGCGACGGCGACGAGCCCGGCGAGCTGCTGATGGACCCGACCCAGGTCGAACAGGCCAACGTCGCGGACATCGACGCGCACGCGGGTTCGAGCCGGATCCCGATCCTGTTCTGCGGGCCGCTGCTGCACCGACTGGGTCGCGCGTTCATCCCGGACCTGGGCGGCTGCATGATCGGCGACCGACCGATCGACTTCCACCTCAGCGTGCTGCGCGAGTTCGGCGCGGTGATCACCAAGCGCCCCGAGGGGCTCTACATCGAGGCGCCCAACGGCCTCAAGGGCACCAAGGTCAGCCTGCCGTTCCCCAGCGTGGGCGCCACCGAGCAGGTGCTGCTGGCCGCGGTGCGCGCGGAGGGCACCACCGAGCTGTCCAACGCGGCGGTGGAGCCGGAGATCATAGACCTCATCTGCGTGCTCCAGAAGATGGGCGCGATCATCTCGGTGACCACGGACCGGGTGATCCGGATCACCGGCGTGTCCAAGCTCGGCGGCTACGACCACCGCGCCCTGCCGGACCGCCTGGAGGCCGCCTCCTGGGCCTGCGCGGCGCTGGCCACCCACGGCGACATCTACGTCCGCGGCGCCCGCCAGCTCGACATGATGACGTTCCTGAACGTCTTCCGCCAGGTCGGCGGCGCGTTCTCGATCGAGGACGAGGGCATCCGCTTCTGGCACCCGGGCGGTCCGCTGAACGCGATCGCGCTGGAGACCGACGTGCACCCCGGCTTCCAGACCGACTGGCAACAGCCGCTGGTGGTCGCGTTGACCCAGGCCACCGGGCTGTCCATCGTGCACGAGACGGTCTACGAGCGGCGGCTCGGCTTCACCTCCGCGCTCAACCAGATGGGCGCCACGATCCAGCTCTACAGCGAGTGCCTGGGCGGCACGCCGTGCCGCTTCGGCCAGCGCAACTTCCAGCACTCCGCGGTCATCTCCGGACCGGCCAAGCTGCACGCGACCGACCTGGACATCCCGGACCTGCGCGCGGGCTTCTCGTACCTGATCGCCGCCCTCGCCGCGGAGGGCACCTCGCGGGTCACCGGCATCGACCTGATCGAACGCGGCTACGAGGACTTCCAGGCCAAGCTGGAGGCCCTGGGCGCCCGCGTGGAGCTGCCGATGCGGGTCACCGAGAGCGTCGCCTGACGATTTTCCGCCGGCCGCTGTGGCCCCGGTGCCCCCTTCCCGGGGCCACAGGGGCCCTGTCTCGGATACACATGTCTCT
>NZ_JBHZAV010000255.1:0-11042 GCF_042754445.1 Embleya sp. NPDC059213 | reverse complement strand
CCCCGGAGTGGCCGTCGTCGTCCTGAACACCTTCGCCGACGACGACTCGATCCTGGCCGCGCTGAGCGCGGGTGCCCGCGGCTACCTCACCAAGAACGCGGGACGCCGGGACATCGTCCGCGCGATCCGGGCCGCCGCCGCGGGCCAGTCCGTCCTCGACCGCGAGGTCCAAGACCGGCTGCTGGCCACCGTCCGCACCCGGGCCACGGCACCGAAGCAAAGCCTTCCCGAAGACATCACACCCCGCGAGCGCGAGGTCCTCACCCTCATCGGCCAGGGCCTGCCGAACCGGGCCATCGCCGAGAAACTCTTCATCAGCGAGGCCACCGTCAAAACCCACATCAACAACCTCTTCGCCAAGGCCGGCATCCGCGACCGCGCCGACGCGGTACGCCGAGCCATCGCGGCCGGCCTGTGACGCCGACGAGGCCCCGGACGTCACGCGATGGCCGGTGAAGACCGGGACGCAACGGTCGAACAGCCCGGCCCGGGGTTTCGTCAGCGCGGCCCTGCTCACCGGCGCGGCGATCCTGATCGCGATTCTGTTGCGGGAGACCCCCACCGAAGTCGCCGCGCGGCGGAACACGGCGGCGGCGAGCGCGACAACGACCGAGGCAGCGAACGAACCGGTGGGATGAACGCGCCAGGGGCTCATAGGTTCGCCCTGCCGCGGGCCGGCCACCCCATGCGGTCGCCGGCCCGCGGCGGTCTCAGCGGGGGTCTCCGACGCAGTCGGAACGTCGGTCGTGCGTCGCCGCGGTGACGAGCCGTCCCATGATCTCGGCCCGGCCGATCCGGAAGGCGTACTCGGCCGCGAGCAGGAGCCGCCGGCCGTGCTGCGCGGGACCGGCCGGGAGTTCGGCGGACCGCTCCAGGGCCCGGATCGCCGAGGTGACCGAGCCACGGCGCAGAGCGATGGTGTGAACGGTTCGAGGTCGTCGGCGACTTGGCCGTCGGGTCCCAGGATCGAGTGTGCCCGGTGCCAGGCCCTGCGGTATCCGGTGGACGATCCCGTGCCCGGCGCCCTGCGCGCGCGAGAACGGACGCCCTGCTGGGATGTCGTGGGTCCGCGCGGCGAGTTCCTGATCGTGGAAGTCCGCATCGTCGTATACGGCCGGGTGCTCCGGTGGTTTCACCGTGCCACCGCCGGCGTCGGGCCGAAACCGTCGGCAAGGCTGGTCAGAACCGAGCCGGACCAACTGCTTTCCCCGAACACGCCGACCGGCATGGCGAGCACGCCGCACTCGCGCCGGAGCGTCTCCGCTGGGATGCCAACCGGGAAGAAGTAGTTGCCGGGACAGGTTCGGCTCGCCAGGGGAATCGCCCCGAGTACTTCGTCCGGCAACCGTTCGAACAGTCGCTCGGCCCGTGCGGCCAGTTCATCAACGACCTGCCGGGGCACGTCGCCGTGCTCGGTCAGCAGACGGTCGGCGAGCCTCAGCTGTGCCGAAGTCGGTGGATCCGCCCGGAACGCTTCGGCCAATTCGGCCTCCGCCGGACCCAGCAGGACCACGCCGAACGTGCGTGGCCACAACCATCCCTTGGTGACCGAATGCAGCAGGACGGCGCGACCGGTGTCCAGCAATCGCCGTGTGCCCGCAGCGAAGGGGGCGCCCAGATCGTAGACACTGTCGATCAGCAGGCGACGGCGTGGTGATACCCGCAACCACGAAGTCACCGCGGCGCACTCGGCATCGGACAGGTACCGGCCGAGCGGCCTGCTGGGGTTGGCGAGCAACAGGTATTCGGGCCGGTGGTCCGCCGTCGACCTCGGCAGGGCCGGCGCCGGTAGCGTCGGGTAGGACTCGGGCGCCAGGCCGGCAGCGCGGGCCAGCTCGAAGTACACCGGATACACGTCGCCGGGCAGCCACAACCGCGCTTGCGTGGCGTGCAGCCAGTGGAACACCACGCCGAGCCCGTGACGGACCCCTCGACAGACCATGGCGTGGCGGGACCACTCTTCCGGCAGTTCGAAGCGCCGCAGCCAGGCACGGGCGAGATCGCATCGGTGCACCGTACTCGTGTCGGTCGGCGGTTCCGGTCGTATCGGAGCCAGCGCCCGGTACACGTTGGTCTCGGCGGCGTCCAGAAGCGACGAGGAAGCACCGAGTTGCCGCTGTCGGTATTCCTGGAACTCGTCGAACCTCATGCCGTGGCACCTTCCGCCACGATCTCGCTGGCCCGGTCTTCCAAGGAGGCGTAGCAGCGTCCGTCGGCCATGACGTTCCAACTGCGTGCGATCCCGTTGGTGCGTTCCCAGAGCAGGCTGGGTTCGGTGTAGGCGGCGATCCGCATCGGCCGTCCGTCCCAGTTGCCGTGGTAGACCGGCGCGCCCCAGGGCAGGCGGCTCGCCGGTTCGAGGCCGTGCTGCTCGGCGAACCCGGTGACCACGGACAGCGAGACCTGGTGCTCTCGGCTCCAGACGTTGGCGGCGCGGTCGAAGTAGAGCGACTCGGTGCTGGTGGACACGTAGAGCTCTTTGAAGCAGACTTCGTCGACACCGAGGGCCGCGGCCCACGAAAGGTAGTCGGCGACATCGGCCGCGTCGGCGACGCCGCCGTGCTGGAGCACGCAGATCAGCCTCATCCGCAGCCCCGGCCAGCGGTCGCGTCCCACGCGCCAGGTGTCGATCACCGAGCTCACCGGCGTGCGCAGCGTCATCAGCCGCTCGCTGACGGCGTCGTCCTGATGGTGTCGGGAGACCGCCAGCACGCTCAGGCCCGCCGCGCCCAGGGCCGCGAGGCGGCCGGCCCGGTCGGCGTGTAGGCCCTTCGCCAGAGTGTGCGCGTTGGTGATCAGGACAACCTTCGGGAAGGCCGCCGCGCAGGCGGACACCAGTCGCAGCTGCTGGTCGAACGGTATGAGCGTGGGCTCCCCGCCGCCGGTGATCACTGCCCGCTCGGCACCCGCCGCACGAGCGCGCTCCAGCCAGTGGGTGACCGCGTCCCAAGGGACCCGTGCCGGCGCCTGGTCGCTGGAGATCGAAGCCGAGGAGAAGCAGAACGAACACCGGGCTTGGCAGGCGGAGGCGACCGGCAGAAGCGAAACCGAGCGCGGTCGCGCGTCTGCGTAGCGACGCTGTGCCGATTCGTGCAGGTGCAGGGAGGCTGCCATCGCATCCTCGACGGTCGTCGGGCGCAGAATGAACTCGTGCCCTGCTTGGTCGAGTTCGTGGACTGCCGACAACCGGATGCGAGCCTCGTGCAGTTCCGTGCCGAGGCCGGTCGACACGTTGGGCACCAACTGGTCGGGGTCCACCATGGTTTCGAGCACCAGCAGCCGATCGCCCGGAATGGCCAGACGTTCCAGCAGGCGTCCTGCCTTGCCGATGCCGATTCCCAACTCCGCACGGGTCAGCAGGTGGAACCGGTCGGGATGGGTACTCTCCGGAATTCCCGCCTTACCGTAGGCGAACGCGTACTTGTCGAAGCCCTTCGCGAAGTTCGACAGCACGATGACGTGGAAGCGCTGGTCGCTGTGGTTCATCCTGTCATCATGCATGAACGGGCCCGGACGACATGGGCCCAAACCGCAGCCGGAACGTGCTGCCCCGATCCGATGCGTCGTCAACGACAGGCCCCGCGCGGTGCGATCCGCACGATCGCGGGACGGCGACGTTCTCCACACCGGATTCGCGGATGGTGCGCAGGAGTTCGGCAGTGGTGGTGTCCAAGCCGAACTCGCCGGCACGGTCTCACGCCCGGTGCCCGGGGCCGGTTGGAGGACCAGGTCCGATCCGGCGTCCTGGAACGGCAGACGGACGACCTCCACCGCGTCCTCGGCCACCCGCCCACCACGCTGGACCAGGCAGTCGGCACGCTCCTCGCTCGCCCCGCGCCGCCGAGCGACACCGCCGAGCCGGCCTGACGGAGCGAGACCCACGCCGGGCACGTCACGGGATCAACTGCCATGGCCGGCGTGGTCCGTCGAGGGGCATGCACTGTTCGGTCCGGATGCACTTTCCACCGGGTGTGTAGCGGGCGGCCCAACTCGGCGGGCGTGGCGATCGGTTGCAGGCCGCGGCCATCCTGCGCAACCGAACGCGCGTTGAGCGCCGGCATCGCGGCTGCCCGACCGGGGGCTCGCATCGGCGACATCGCCCATGCCATCGGCTCGGTCCTCGGCGAGGCGGCATATTCGGTGGGCTTCGTCGCGACGGCGTCCGGCAACCGGCCCGCCGGCACCTGGGGCGGACCGTCCGGCCACCCCACCGGATCACCGCGATCGGTGCCCCGCCGGGACGGATCCCGGTGCCTACGGCCCGTCCGTGTGCACGCCGATCTCGAACCAGGTCGTCTTGCCCCGTCCCGCGGGCGAGCTGCCCCAGGCCGTGGCCAGGGCGTCGACGATCAGCAGGCCGCGTCCCGACTCGGCCTCCACATTGCGTGCGTCGTCCTGGAGCAGCGTGGTCGGTACGGGGGGATACGGATCGCTGTCGCGTACCTCCACCCGGATCCGGTGCGGATAGGCACGCAGCCTCAGGTCCACCTCGCTGTGGGCGTGGATGAGCGCGTTGGTCACGACCTCGGAGACCAGTACCTCCAGGTCGTCGAGCATGGGCAGCAGCGACCACCGCCACAGCACGTCCCGCAGGAACCGGCGGGCCTGGGCGACCCCGAGCAGGTCGTGCCGTTGCACCGACATGCGGGCGACGCGCGCCGTCTCGTGCGGCCGAGCGCCTTCGAACCGCATCAGGACCAGGGCCGCGTCATCGCCGCCGGCCTCCCGCGCCGAGCCGGCGTGGACCATGGCGTCGGCCAGCACTTCGAGGTCTTCGCCGCCCTTGTCGGCGAGTGGGCCGGTCAGTCGCACGACCGCGTTGTCGAACCCCAGGCGGCGTTGCTCCAGCAGGCCGTCGGTGAAGAGCGCCACCACCGATCCGGGACGCAGTTCGATAGCCGTGTCCCGGTAGACGGCGCGCGCGTCGACCCCCAGCGGCGGCCCGACCGCGAGTTCCGGCTGCGCCACGTCACGGCCGTCACCGACCAGAGGTCCCGGGTGCCCCGCGCTCGCGATGGTGGCGGCGCCGGTCGCCACGTCGACCCACATGCAGGAGCACGTGGCGAACAGGTTGGCGTCCAGGCCCGACAGAACGCGATTGCTCCGCTCCAGCACGACGGCGGGGCCATGCCCCTCCGCGGCGTACGCCCGTACGACGCTGCGCAGTTGGCCCATCACCGCTGCCGCGGCCAGGTTGTGGCCCTCCACATCGCCGATCACGAGCCCGATACTTCCGTCGGGCAGGTTGAGCACGTCGTACCAATCACCGCCCACCGCCACGCCGTCGGTCGCGGAGAAGTACCGGGCGGTGGTGACCGCTTCGGGAATGTGCGGCGGGCTCCCGGGCAGCAGGGTGTGCTGGATCCTGCGGGTGAGGGCGTGCTCGACCTCCTGCGACCGGGCCCGGCCCAGGGACTGGGCCACCTGTTCCAGCAGGAGGCTCAGCAGCATGGTTTCCGTGGCGGACAACGGCTGCCGCGAGCCGGCGAACTCGATGGTGTAGCAACCCATCACCCGGCCGCCGTACAGCAGGGGGAAGTAACCGCGTGCTCCCCGGCCGGGATTCACGGTGACGCCCGGATAGGCCCGCTCCACCTCTTCGCCCGATCCGAAGAGCCTGACCCTGGAGGCGGCGACCGTGTCGGTCTCCGGAGTGCGGCGGGACAGTGGCGTCCCTTCGATGTCGCGGACCGCCTCGCGCGGCAGGCCGACGGCCCCCGCCACGTGCAGCCGCTCCCCCTCGACGACGGACAGCGCCGAGGCCCTGCCGCCGAAAGCCTGGACAACCCTGGTCTGGGCGAGGGCGAGGATGTCGGAGACCTGCGCCGCACCGGTCAGATCCATGGCAAGCCGCTGGACCTGGTACAGGTGGCTGCTGCGGACCGCCGCCGACGCCACGGCCTCCAGCAGCCTCCGCTCGACGTCCGGGTCGCCTGCGGCGGGCTCCGGTCCCGCGGGGATGAACACCGGAACGGCGGGAGCCGTGACGGCCTCTTCCCCTCCGGTCGACTCCTCGAGATCGGCGGCCAGCCGGTCGGCGACCGCCTGCATGTACTCCTGCTCCTCGGTCGTGACCGACCTCGGCGGTACCAGGCGTATTCCGATGGTCCCGAAGCGGTTCCGTGCGGTTCGTATCGGCGCGGAGGCGACCGCCATGGAGAAGGTGATGTTGGTCGGAAACCGATGCGGCGATCGACGTACCCCCTCCCATATGTCGACCTCGTCGAAGACCACCAGTTTCCCGGTTCGATACGACTGCGTCGTCGGCCACGACAAGTCGTCGATGTCGAAACCGGACGGAATGCCGAAGCCCAGGGGAGAGTCCACGATCATGGACGCGGCCAGTCTCCGGCCGCCTTGCGTCGGGAGATAGGCGGCACAGGTGCTCGCTCGCAGCCGGTGGTACACGTCCAGCAGCGCGGACGCGAGCACCTCGCCTTGGCGCGTCCGCGGGTCGCTGACGCCGTAAGGCGGCTGGGCAAACATTTCCCGATCCATAAGACCTACCGTCGCTGGGTAAAAGGAAGCCGCTCCTATTTCCCTAAATATATTCGCCTATTTCCCCAGTAATTCTATTATAGACAAGCAAGATCGGAACGCCACAAGAACTGACGGGGCCGCCAAGGCGGACTGCGTCGAACTCCGCACCTCGACCCCGGGTGATCGTCGAGCATGCCGGAATCCTTCTCCTTGTTGACCTCTCGCGTGAGGCGGAGAGCCGCAGGCGGTCGTCCGAACCCGAGGCTTCCACCGCGCCCTTGCCCCAGCGAACCCGCCAACTGTACGGACTTTCCGAGTGGGTTCGGGCGCCGGCGGTCCACCCTCCCCGGGAAGCGGTCCGGCAGTGACTCCCGAATCCGCTGCCCAGCGGAAGTTCGAATGGCCGGCCGTAACGCCGCCCGCGATCCGACTCGAACACGAGACCCACGCGATGCATCTGCTCCACACCGCCGGGCTCCACCGCGTCGACAGCGCTCACGGCCGACACAGTGACCACCAAACCCGACTCGGCTGATTTTCGTGTTCTTCCTTACGATCCGCGGAGACTTCCGCGCATTCAGGCGAGCCGTGTACGCATTCCTCGCGTGTACGGCCGTTGCCTTTGTCGTGTTGCCCCGTGATTCGACGGAATTCCGGTTCGACAAGGTCCGGTCGACCGGTCGCATCGGAGATCCTTCGCTCGGCGGAAACCAATCACCTGAGGGGTCTGAGAAGGGTTGTTCAGGGGGCCGACTCGCTAGTCGCTTCTCTCGGGGGATGCGCGTCATGGTCGGGCCGTGTGCTGCGTACGGGACGGATCCGGGCGGTGGTTGCCCTGCTCCATCGGTGCACGACGAGCCATCCCCGCAGGCTCCCGGTCGGATCCTGTCGGTCCGCTTCACGAACTGCCGAAGTCCTGTGCGTAGGGCGGGATTTGCCCTAGGGTTTACCGGAGCATCGTCACCTCTGCGCCGGGCGTGCCCCGCGCGTCGTGCGCCTCGGTCCATTCGATCGGTCGCGCCCCCGGGCAGGACGCCGGTCTCGCCGAATCGTGCTTGGCCGCGCGTGGTGCCCGAGCCCTCGGCCGGACACGTCACGGGAAAGAGGACGCCTGCGCCATGAGCAACTCCGACAGCTCCGCCGTTCGGGTGGGTGCCTCCGTCGCCGCCTCCCTCTGGGTCGCGGCCGTCGTGGGTGAACTCGTCTACGCTCTGATCCTGGCCCAGGACACCGCCGTATGGGGCCTGTCGAACGTGCACTTCGGCGACGGCAGGACCGACATCTCGATATCCCTCGATGCGTCCGCAGTCCTGTTGTGGCTCGGTTCGACCATGCTGTTCACCGTCGTCACGGCCGTTGCCCGCGGCGGGGGTTCCGCCGGTGGGCACGGGGAGTTCTGAGGCACCGCCCGCGCATCGTCCCCGGTGCTCGCCTCCCTCGGCCGATCCCGCCCCGGGACCCCAGAACGAGGCCGGCAACCCACCGACTTACGGCCACAGACCCCACGCCCGCCGCATCCCGAGCGAGGTGGGGGCCTCGACCGCTCCCGCACCCAAGCAGCCTGTTGTTGGCGAGCCACCCGACGACGGGGCAGGACGACGAACCCGACCCGGTCTTTCGGCCGGTTGACGACCCGAAGTGTCAGGCCGAGCCACTTCGTTGCCCGGGGGACGTCCCACATCGCATCACTGGTCACCAATCGGACGGAGACACCCGATCGACAGTTCGACCCATCAGGGAGTCACGCTCCGGTCGGCGAGCAGGACGGCCGGCAGCGGTGTGTCCACTACCAGGGCCCGGGGGAGTGTCAGGCCGAAGTGCCGCTCCAGCACCCCCAGGATGGTTCGGTGCACCTCGCGGTTCGCTCGCTCCTTGTCCGGCAAGCCTTCCGCGCTCAGCAACTCCTTGAGTCTATCCGCGACTTCGGGGTCTCCAACGACCTGGCCGGTGCCCCAGGAGTCGTCCAGGTGCAGATTGAACGAGCACACCGTCCGGCCGTCCCGGTGGTAGTGGAAGGTCGGCGGCACCGGCTTGCCGTTCTCCTCCTCGTACTCCAACAGGAAGACCGAGGCCCCGTCCGCGGAGATCGCCGGACCGTCCCGGAACTCCCCGAACCAGCCCCCGTACGCCACCGCGAAGGTCCACCCGCCGCTCACCCCCAGCCGCAGCCCGATCCCGTCCCAGGCATCGCCGTACTCCGAGTCCAACGCCTCGACCAGTCCGGCCCCGGTGAGCTCCCCGACCGGTTCCACCGTCCGCTGCGACCACCGGGCCGAGGCCGCGATCCGCGCCGCCAGCGCCTCGACCCCGAGCCCTCGGGCCAGCGTCACGCTGTAGCCGCCGAAGGCAATGCTCTGCGGCTCCGCGAGCCAGGCGATTCCGTCCGTCATGCACGTGATCCTGCAGCACGACACCGACACACCCCTGCCCCCGGGCCGCCGGACTGCATCACCGACCGGCCCAGGCTCGCCGAGGTCGCCGGATCCGCCCGTGCGGCCGGAGCGTCGGGGGAGAGCGCGAGCGCCTCCTCGGCGACCCCGCGCGGCCGACACGACCAGCCAGGAAGCGTGTTCGGCCCGGAACCGCCCGGTCGGCGGCGTGTCGTCGCTACTCGGCGGGTGGTTGGCCGGTGGCGGTGACCGTCAGGGTGATGGGTCCGGTGTCGGGGATGGATTGGGGTGGCGAGGTGTCGACGAACAGGGGGTCGGAGAGTCCTTCGCGCAGTCCGGCGGCGAGGAGCAGCCCGTGGACGACGGCGTCGTGGGGGAGGTCGAGGCCGAACACGGTCTCGGCCATGCGCAGTGCGCATCCGCGCGCGGGGGCGTCGTCGTCGGGTGGTTCGCCGTCCGGGCCGAGGAGTCCGGCGGTGATCAAGTGGGGGAGGAGCCGGTCGGGGTCCGTTCCGATGCGGTCGTCGGGGGCGTCTTCCTCGAACCCGCACACGATCTCGCCGTTCACGGCGTGGAGAAGGTACGCGACCGGATTGATGTCCGCGTAGACGAGTATTGCCTCGGTGCCGGCGGAGACCGCGTCCAGGACACCGGGCCGGGACCCCCGATTTCCCGTGGTCTCCACGGCGTAGGCCCATCCGCGCGAGGTGCCCGCCCGGATGGTCTCCACGCCGGTGTCGAAGTAGGTCTCGGTGGCGTCGACGAGCCCCATCGGCACGGCCGTGGCGGGGTCGCAGCCCAGGCGGATCAGCAACTCCAACGGCTCCAGGCCCCGGGCGAACGTCACACAGCGGTCCGACTCGAACTCGCGGGCCCCGCGCAGCCACGCGATACCGTCCCAAGCGCTCATCCGCACACCGTAGGGGCGGCGTCCGACACCGCGTCGACCCGCCGGCCGGGACTCGGTGAACGGCGCCGGCTTCGTTGCCCTGCGTGCGGCCGGGCGCCGCGGCGAGGTTCGGGTCGCCTCTCGTCACAGGGGATCGGGTGCGCACAACCGGCAGTTCCGGCGGCGTCGAGGGCGGCGTGGGAGCTCGGGAAGGCCGGGAGGACGGGCTCCGCCGCCTGGGGCCGCGTGCCGGCCTTCGGACGCGTCATGTCCTTCAGGTCGTGGCCGGCCATCAGGAATCCGGCGTGCGCCTCGTCGGTGTCGTTCGGTGGTCCGCCGTGTCCGCGTGAACCGGACGCTCGTTCGTGTGATGTCGTTTGTGGCGCAGCAGCGCAATTTCCCGTTCGAAGGCCACGCACAGGTGACCGTCCGGACCCCAGTCGAAAGCTCTGCACACATCGGGGGTGAAAATCCGGTCCATGCACTCGCCGGTGGTCAGGTCCCAGACCCCTACGATCTCGTCGTCGGATCGCGTGACGGCGACGGGTTTCCCGTCGAGTGTCGTGCACGCGACCGCGTATATCGGGCCGGCGTGTTCGGTGGGGTGTTCGGCGAGTGGGGTGCCGGTGCTCAGGTCCCAGAGCACCACGATCCCGTCTTCGGCCCCGGTGACGGCGACCGGTCTTCCGTCGAGCACCGCGCACGCGACCGCTGTCACCATGTCGACGCGGTGGGTGAGGGGTTCGCCGAGCGGCGAAGAGGTGTTCATGTCCCAGACCCGTACGGTGCCGTCCGCGGCTCCTGTGATGGCGACGGGTTTCCCGTCGAGAGTTGCGCACACGACCGCGTACACCAGGCCGGTGTGTCCGATAAGGGCGGCGAGCGGGGTGCCGGTGCTCAGGTCCCAGATTCCCACGATGCCGTCCTCGTATCCGGCGACGGCGACGGGTATTTCGTCGAGCGTCGTGTACGCAACCGCGTACACCGCTTGGTCGTCTACAGCGAGCGGTTCGCCGAGCGGAGCGAAGGTGGCCAGGTCCCAGACCCGTACGGTGCCATCCTCGGCTCCGGTGACGGCGACGGGCTTCCCGTCGAGCACCGCGCACGCGACTGCGTGTACCGGGCCGGTGTGTCCGGTGAGGGGTTCGCAGAGTGGGGTGCCGGTGTCCATGTCCCAGACCCGTACGGTGCCGTCGTCGGCTCCGGTGACGGCGACGGGCTTCCCGTCGAGTGTTGTGCACGCGACGGCGGTCACCGTGTCGTCGTGTCCGGTGAGGGGTTCG
>NZ_JBHZAV010000254.1:0-11551 GCF_042754445.1 Embleya sp. NPDC059213 | reverse complement strand
TTACGGCGGTGGCTGTAGGTCGGCACGAACGGAAGGGCTGCCGGTGGCCCCCGCCGGGCCGGATCGAGACGCCGTTGTGGGTGAAGGTCGTGCGCGCCCCGATCGGAGGCACCTGCTCCCGGTGGGTGTTGCACCGGTGGACGTCAGCAGGGCGAAGGCGCGGGCGAGTTCGCCGACGCGCCGGCTGCGTGGCGGGGGGAGCGGGTCGTGGCCTCGCCGGCCCCCGGCCGTGATCACGGCCGGGAGTTCGTCCCGGGCGTCGACCGTGTGGGACCGGGAATTCGGCCACATTCCGCGCCGCCGAGCCCGGCCCCGCAGCACGGACGCGGCGTGCGCGGGCTCGGATCGGCGGGGGCCACCTGTTGTCGAATACGCGATCGTGGTTCGGCCCGATGGGGTGAACCAGCCGCGGAAGCCGGGTGCACGACCACGAGGTGGCCGTGCCCAGGGATGCCTTCGCTGCAACGAGAGACATCCGTTCCCCTGTTTGTGTCGAGTGGCAACGGCCGGGGTGGACCGCGTTCCAGGGTCCGCGCTCAAGGAGACGCGTGACCTCGGGAGTGGTGCGACATGCCTTTGGCCCCATGCCTTCCGGGCTACGGGAAATGGGCATGGAAGGAAGGCGACCGACGATGCTCCTTGCCCGCTGACCTGCACGCCGGGCAAAGGCGGTTTCGTCATCGTCCTTCGTTCGCGCGGCGGCCACGGACCGCCCGGATCAGGGTCAAGGCTCCGGCGCCACCTGCGGAAAGAGCGCCGGCCGGGATGCGCTTCGCGGGGACCGCGATGCGAGGCCGGGGACGGATCGCACATGAAGCGGGACCAGCACGGAGATCGCCATGCACATCATCGGATCGTCACCTCTCCCGCGGCGGAACGAGCATGCTCTCCCCCGAGGGACTCCTCCGGGAACGGTTACGCACTGAGGTTGCCTCGTGGGGGCTCGGGTTGCCAGACCTCGTAGGTGATAGATCGCGGACTACGCACGGAACACGCACCGGGGTCGTTCCTCGCTCGCGGCGTTGACCTCGGGCAATGGCGAAAAGTTGTTGCATTTCCAAGTGGGACACCGTGAAACACGCAGGGTAGGCGCGCCTTTACGCCGTGTGGTTAAGGGCTTGACGATGGTCCTGAGTACTCGGTTGTCGCCGTCCTGCAAGACGTGCGAAGCACCACCCCCGAGGGCTCGGTCGAGTGGCAACGAGTCGAGGGAGTACCTGCCTTGAAGAAGGATCCGTTGAAGAATCGGCGCACCCTGTGTGGGTGCCCGCCCATCCCGACGACCGGCCCGGCGCTGCCCGGGTCGGCCGTCATCGTCGTCGTCGTCATCCTTGTCATCGCCGCGGGCCTGACCGTCCGCGGGTACACGATGGAGAGCGTGACCACGATCCTCACCGTCGGCGGCGTGATCGGCGCCGAGATCATCCGTCGCCTGGTCGCGGTCTTCGTGCCGCGCCGGACCGTCTGATCCGGGCGTGGGGCGCCCCACCGGCGCCCTGGCGAAGCCCGACCCGGTAATGGTCCAGGCGCAGTGGCTCAAGTCACTGCGCCTGGCTGCGGGGTTGAGTCTTCGTCAGATGGCGCAGAAGACGACCGGTCAGGACTGGACGGTCACCCACACCAAGCTCTTTCGTGCCGAGCAGGGCATCAAGCCGCCCAAGTGGCAGACCGTGCGGGCCTACATCGAGGAGTGTGACGGCAACGCGTACAAGGCCCAACGGTTGTGGAACGCGGCGGCCGACGCGGTGGCCCGCACTGCGGCACGGGCCGAACCGGTCACGGCGGCGCGCACGGTGCTGCCTCCGGAACACATCTCGGAACCCCTGGAGTTGCTGCACGCCATGCGCGCGATGCGCAAGGCCCGCGGCTACCGCTCGTTGCGCGAACTGGAGGACGCCGCCCGGGTGGACGGCGTCAGCTTCCTGCCGCACAGCACCCTGGGCGCGGTTCTGTCCGGCAAACGCATGGTCTCGAAGCAGATGCTGCTCTGTCTCGTCGGCGTCTGCACCGGTGCCGGGCCGGACAGCACCGCCATGCATGCCTGGGCGCGAGCCTGGGACCGGGCGGACGCGCACCGCCGGGGACGGCGCGCCCGAACGGCCGTCGCAAGCATCCTCGACGAATTGGAGAGCAACAGGGCGGAACTGCTCCGGACGCGGGAGGAATTGGCCCGACGCACGGCTCCCGAGGCGGCGATCCCGGCCGGTACCGACGCCGAGGCCCACGTCCACGTCCACGCCGATGCCGATGCCGATGCCGATGCCGATGCCGACGCCGATGGTCATGCCGAGACCGACGTCACGATCACCGTCACCGTCACCGTCACCGATGGCGACAGCACGCCGCCCGGCTCCGCGCGACCGTCGAAGCCGGCGAGCGCCTGGCGCAGGTTCCGCGCCCTGGTGGGGACCACCCTGCCCGAGCCTCGGTCGTTACCCATGACGAACATCCTGATACCGAGGCCGGCCACCTCGCCGTAGGGGGCGTCATCTCGCGGCCCGACCCGTTCGGGGCGGGCCGCACCCGGTGCCGAGTCCCGCGCCGGGCGACCTGTAACGCTCTCGGCGGCGGCCGCCACAAGAGAGGTGACAGGCAACAACGGCGCGGCGCGAGGAGCCCACCTTGGATGGACCGGAAGTGCAAGCGGTCAGGGGGATCGCCGGGGACCCGGCGCTCCTGGAGGCGTTCTACCGCAGACATGTCGACGCGGTGGGTCGATTCGTGGCCCGCCGGGTGGACGACCCGCAGTCGGCCGCCGATCTGTCCGTCGAGGTGTTCATCGCCGCGATGGGTTCGGCGGGGGCCTATCGGGGCGGCCCGGGCGGCGAGTTGGCGTGGTTGTACGGGGTGGCCCGCAACGTGGTCGCGAGCGAGCGCCGTCGCTCGGCCCGCGAGGCCGACGCGTCGCGGCGGATGGCGGGCCGTCGGGTGCTGGACGAGGACGACATCCTGCGGCTGGAGGAGCGCCTCGACGCGGCGGCGGCCGCCCGGCACATCTACCGCGCGATCGAGCGGCTGTCCGAGGACGACCGCGCGGTGGTCGAACTGGTCAGCGTCGACGGCCTGACCCCCGTCGAGGCGGCGCGCGTGCTGGGCATCGGTCCGGTCGCGGCGCGGGTGCGACTGCACCGGGCCCGCCGAAGACTCGCGAAGGAACTGGGCTCGCCACCGGCCGAGCCACACCGAGAGACCCGGACGGCACACGTGCAGGCGGAGGCGAAGGCATGATCAATTTCGAGGAACGCGCGTTGGACGAACTCAAGGCGCTCGCCGCCGACACGGCCGCGGCCGGCGGACCGGCGACCGAGCCGCCACCCGCCACGGCGACTTCCCGCCGCGGCAGGCGTGCCCTGTACGGCCTGGCCGCGTCTGCGGTGCTCGCGAGCGGAATCGGCCTGGGCGCGCCGTTGTTCAGCGGCAGCTCCGCCGAGGCGCAACCTTTCGAGGTGGTCAAGCGTCCCGACGGCGGGATCCTGTTCAAGGTGGACGAGTTCCGCAATCCCAAGGGCCTCGAACAGCGCTTGCGAGACCTGGGATTGCCGGCGGTCGTCGACTACGTGCCCTACGGCAGGAAGTGCGCTCCCGGGCGGTTCGCTCCCCATGCGATCGCCGACGACGACCTGAACGCGATCTACCACTGGCTCCCGGAGCCGACGGATCGCAGGATGACGGACAAGGAGTTGGAGTTCTACAGCCAACTGTGGACCGAGGTGCGCCCGGAGCTGATGCCGGCGAACACGACCCTGGTGATCACCGTGACCATGACCCAGACCCTGGCCAAGGACGTCCCGGATCCTGGCTACCGCGACGGCCGCCGGGCATACGCCTCGGACAGCACCGGCAGCACCAGCACCTACCGACTCGCCGACGGCCCGGTGGCCGCCTGCACCCTGATCGACGACCCGACCGCCCGGGGCCCGGCCACCGACAACGGCCCCACCGTGCCGCCGCCCACACGGGCCTCGACGACCCCGGCGCGCCCGGCACCGATGCGGTAGGTAGCTTTCGCCGGCTACCGTGACCCGGTCCCGCCTGCCGTCGCGAAGCCGCTCTCGTAGGCGGCGATCACCGCCTGGGTTCGGTCGCGTACACCCAACTTGCCCAGCACCCGGGCCACATGCGTCTTGATCGTCTCCGAGCCCAGGCCGGTGCGGTCGGCTATCTCGGTGTTGGACAGGCCGAAGGTGATCAGGCGCAGCACCTCCCGCTCGCGGTCGGTGAGGCGGGCGAGGCGGGTTTGCAGCTCGGCGTTCGCGGTGCGGGCCGACGAGCGGCTGAGGGCCAGGTCGCGCACGGCGGAGGGGAAGAGCAGCGAGTCGCCGCGGGCGACGGTGCGGATCGCGTGCACCATTTCGTCCGCCCTGGCCCGCTTCAGGAGGAAGCCGTGGGCGCCGGCCCGCAGCGCGTCGTAGACGTATTCGTCGTTCTCGAAGGTGGTGACGACCAGCACCCTCGGCTGCGGGCTCGGGGCCTCGCGCAGGATTCGGGCGGTGGCCTCGATGCCGTTCAGGTCGGGCATGCGGACGTCCATCAGGATCAGGTCGGGACGTAGTTCGAGTGCGCCCGCGACCGCCGCCGTGCCGGTGGCGGCCTCGCCGACCACCTCCAGGTCGGGCTCGGCGGCGACGATGGCGTACAGGCCCGCGCGGACGAGGCTTTCGTCGTCGGCGATCAGGACGCGTACCGGGTCGTTCACGGTTGTCCCTCCAGGGGGATGCGGGCGGTCAGGTGCCAGCGGCCGTCGTGGCGGCCGGCGGCGAAGGTGCCGCGCAGTACGGCCATTCGCTCGGCGGCGCCGCGCAGGCCGCGTCCGCCGCCGGGGCGGGTGGTCCGGGACGCGCCGGCGGGATTGCTCAGGTCGATCGCCAATCGGCCGTCGACGACCGCGATGTGCAGCCGGATCGGGACCTCGCCCGCGTGCCGCAGGGCGTTGGCGAAGCCCTCCTGGACGATCCGGTACGCCTCGCGGGAGACCAGCCGGGGCAGGCCGTCCACCCCGCCCACCGGGCCGAGTTCGAGATCGAGGTCGACCTCGGCGCCGGCCGCGCGGGTGCGGGCGATCAGGTCGGTCAGGTTGGCCAGGGACGGTGCCGGGGTGGCGGCCGGGGCGGATTCCTCCCGCAGCAGGCCCAATACGTGGTCGAGTTCGGCCACCGCGTCGCGGGCGGTGTCCTCGATCGCGGCCAACGCCCGGGCGACGAAGGCCGGGTCGCGGTCGAGCAGGCGACCTGCGGCGGCGGCCTGGATGCCGACCGCGCTGAGCGCGTGGCCGACCGAGTCGTGCAGGTCGCGGGCGATCCCGGCCCGTTCGGCCAGGCGTTCGGCGCGTTGCTCGGCGAGGGCGAGGCGATCGGCGGGGGTCGGGCCGAGCAGGGTCGGGGCGAGCCGGGCCAGCCAGGCGCCGGCGGCGGCGGATACGGGCAGCGGGAGCAACAGCAGCGCCAGGCCGACGGGTATGCAGGCGATCGGGAGCGCATGGGCCGGTTCGGCCCACGGGAAGACGTCGGCGAGCGCGGGGGCGAGCGGCAGCACGAGCAACACCACACCGCCGGGTGGCGCGGCGAGTGAGACACCGGCGACCACACCGCCCACGAGCGCGTGCAACGTGAACCACGCGGAGGCCCGTCGCCGTGCCGCCGCACTTGTGGCCGGGGCACTGAGCACCTCGCCGTTCGGGGCGCACAACACCCGTGCGGCGTTCCCCTCCAGGGTGCGGACCAGGGGGACCAGCCCGGCCACCGCCACGAACGGCAGCGCCCAGGCCAGCGCGACGAACTGCGAGGTGATCGGCTCGGCCGGCGTGTCCCGAAGCAGTCCGGTGGCCGCGAGCACGGTGAGCGCGGCGAGATGGAAGGGCATCAACAGAGCGCCCCCCAGCACCAGATGCACCCACCGCAACCGAGCCCGCCGCCCGAGCAGTCGGCGTGCCGACCTCCTGATCATCCGGCCGACGACTCGACCACGGACCCACCCGGTCGCGCTCCGCGACCCGACGCCGTCCCAGCGACCGTGTGTTCGGCCGGCCGGCCCTGGATGATCGGCTCGCGCTGCGCGGTCCGGTCGGTTCGGTCGGGGTGTGCCGTCGGGTTCGCGACGAAGGAGTGGGCGCATTCGGTCAGGAAGAACCAGCCGATGGTCAGGGCCAGTACGCCGGTGATCATTTCGGCAGTGTAGACAAGGTGGAGCAATCCGGAGGTCCGCTCCGCCAACGTGCTGTCGGGGGCGGCGCCGGCACTGATCAGGCCCATCCAGCCGCCCCATCCGAACGCGCTGCCGGCCCCGAACCAGGCCATCGCCAACGGGCCTCGGACCCGCGCGCCACCGACCCGGTACACCAGCACGATCAGGCCCACCGCGCCGATCAGGGCGAGGCCGCCCTGCACGCCGTCCATCCAGCGCCCGGTCGCGTTCCGGTCGGCGATCCACCGCCCGCTCATCCCGAGCTCCGAGCCCAGTGCCCAGGTCATCCGCAATACCCCCGCGACGCCGAGCAGCACGGCGGCGGCGGTACCGAGGAAACGTTGCGCGTCGCGGGTGCCGGCCGGATCCGGCAGGGCTCGAACGCGGGTCCGCAACAACGCACCCCAGCGTTCGCGGACGTACAGCCCGAAGGCGCCGATCAACACCGCGCCCTCCACGATGAAGCCGCCGTAGACGATCGCGTACACCCAGGGCCGGAGAAAATCGTCGCCCGCGAACGGATTGCCGGCGTCTCCGACCGCCGCGCCCAGCAGACTGAGCGGCACGGCCGGCATGATCACCACGAGCAGACCCGAGGCCACCCACAGCGGCAGGGTGATCAGCCAGGCCCGGATCCGGGTCTCGCGGGGACGGGTGAGCGTGTACGCGATCGCCGCGGCGATGGCGTCCATCCCGAACGTGAGCGCGTTCGCCGCCGCCCACTGTGCGCGATTCAGCTCGTCGGGATGTACGACACCCACGTCGATCCCGACGACCCAGAGCAGCTTCAACACCAAATACGGCGAACACGCGAGCACCGCCGCCCACGCGAGCCGGCGCCGCAGCAGCACGCTCCGAGGGTGGGTGCGGGTCGGGTGTGGGACAGGAGGAGTCGTGGGGTCCGTGGTCTGCATGTGGACCAGCTTTTCGGCGGTGCGGGGGTGGGCGCATCGGCGTGCGTATCGATCTCGATCCCCCGGATGGGGGACGGGGCGGGGCTGCGCGGGTGGGTTGCGGTTGCGTCCTCGATGGCTGGGCTGTGTGCCCACCCGCTCCATTCGTCGCGTCGGGTGCGGAGGGTTGGGGTTGCAGAGGCCGCGAGGTGGACCGGTCCGGCCCCCGCAACCCGCCGTCGGGTGCAGCACGGCGCGCTCCGTCACCCCTCATCCCGTTGCGTCCCGGCCCGTGGCTCCCGTCGTCGTGAGTCGGCTTCGTCGTCCGGGGTGGTTCGTGTAACAGGCGTGCTCCGGTTTCGCCCCGGGGCGGGCCGTGACGCAGGCCACGTTGCTCGGGGTGTCGGTGCGACCTCGGCCCGGTCGCCGCCTCGCGGGTGGTGCGAATTGGGCCGGCTTTCGGCGGGTCGGCGCCGGTGACCGGGTCGGCGAGAAGCGGTCGACGAGCTTGCGGGGGGAGCGGCGGAGCCGCCGAACCGGCCCGGAGAGCCGTCTCACAGGAATGGCCGGAGGCCGCTGGAAAATACCGCGCATGGCAGGATTGCGCCGGTGAGGATTCCCGCGCTGCGTCGTCGACGGCATACCGAGGTCACCGGTTCGTTTGCCCGGGTCGATCGGCGTACCAAGGACCTCACCAAGCGGCTTCGGCCCGGAGACGTGGCCATCATCAACCACGGCGACCTCGACCGGGTCGCCGCCGAGGCGCTGGTCAAGTGCCGGCCGGCCGCCGTGGTCAACGCCGCCGAGAGCATCAGCGGGCGCTACCCCAACATCGGGCCGCAGCTCCTCGTGGAGGCCGGGGTACCGCTCCTGGACAACGTCGGCGGGAGCGTGCTCGACCGGGTCCGCGAGGGCGAGCTGGTCCGGGTCGAGGACAACGTCCTGTATCGCGGCGACGACCCGATCGCCGTCGGCACCCTGCTCGACGCGGAATCGGTCGCGGCGGCGATGGAGGAGGCCCGGGCCGGGCTGTCCGAGCAGATCGAGGCGTTCGCCGAGAACACCCTCAAGTACATCCGCGAGGAGCGCGAACTGCTCCTCGACGGCGTCGGCGTCCCGGAGATCCGGACCCGGATCGACGGCCGCCAGGTGCTCATCGTGGTTCGCGGCTACCACTACCGCGAGGACATCGCCGCGCTGCGGCCGTACATCCGCGAGTACCGCCCGGTGATGATCGGCGTGGACGGCGGCGCCGACGCGCTGCTCCAGGCCGGCTACAAGCCCGACATGATCGTCGGCGACATGGACTCGGTGTCCGACCAGGCGCTGCGCTGCGGCGCGGAGATCATCGTGCACGCGTACCGCGACGGACGCGCCCCCGGGATGGAACGCCTCGACGAACTCGGGGTGGACGGGATCGCCTTCCCCGCCACCGGGACCAGCGAGGACATCGCGATGTTGCTCGCCGACGACGGCGGCGCGAGTCTGATCGTCGCGGTCGGTACCCACCTCACGCTCGTCGAGTTCCTGGACAAGGGCCGGGCCGGCATGGCGAGCACCTTCCTCACGCGACTGCGGGTCGGCGGCAAGCTCGTGGACGCCAAGGGCGTCAGCCGTCTGTACCGCAGCCGCATCTCCACGACGTCGCTGCTCATGTTGTGCCTCGCCGCGTTGGTCACCATCGCGGTCACCGTGCGGGTCACCCCGCTCGGGCGCGCGTACTTCCACGTGTTCGGCGCACAGTGGGACGCCTTCGTCTACTGGCTCCAGGGACTGTTCAGTTGATCGACTTCAGATATCACGTCGTCTCCATCATCGCGGTCTTCCTGGCCCTGTCGGTCGGGCTCGTACTCGGCGCGTCCTTCCTCAAGGAGGCGGCCGTCACCGGGCTCGACACGCAGGTCCAGGACCTGGCCCGGAACAACGAAGGGCTGCGTCGCGAACTCGATCGGGCGAACGCCGGTACGCGGTACCTGAACGGCATCATGAACACCGTCGGGCCCGAGCTGGTCAAGGGCAAGCTCGCCGGCCACAAGGCGGTCGTGGTCGCGCTGCCCGGCGCGGACACCAAGCTGACCGACAGCATGGTCAAGCTGCTCGACAGCGCCTCCGCGACGGTCACCGGCCAGGTGGGCATCAAGGGCGCCTGGACCGACCCCAAGCGCGAGGCCGAACTGGTCACCGCGCTGGGCACCAACGCCACCGCCTTCCCGACCGGGTCGGCGACCGACCGGGCGGCGCGGGTGCTCGCGGGCGCGATCACCGAGACGCTGCCGCCGGTGCAGAGCGGTACGCCCGGCGGTACCTCGACCCAGCCACCCGCGAGCGGTACGCCCGGCACGACCGCGTCGGGCGCGCCGCCGACCGGCACCGGCGGCACGTCCGCGCCGCCGAGCGGCCAGACGTCGGGCCAGCCCCCGGCGTCGGGCGCCCCGGGCCAGAACACCAACCCGAACAACGGCAGCACCACCCCCGCGACGCACAACACGCAGGCCGCGACCGAGACGTTGACCAAGCTCAAGGAGGCCGGCTTCGTCGACGTCAAGGACAACCCGGCCACCGGCGCCGACCTGGTCGTGATCGTCGCGCCGTCCGGGGCCACCGGTGGGGACGACCCGGGCCGGATCAACAACATCCATCTTTCGCTCGCGCGCGCCTTGGACACCGGCGACGACGGTACGGTCATGGCCGGTACCGCGTCCGCCGCGCAGGAGAACGGCGTGATCTGGGCGCTGCGCCGTAACGATCAAACCGCCAAGGCCGTTTCCACCGTGGACACCGCCGACACGCCTGTGGGTCAGGTCGCGGTGGTGTGGTCGCTGGTGGTCGAGGACAAGCAGGGCAGTTCGGGTCAATACGGTACGACGGGCACCACCGACGGTCCGTTGCCGGAGCTGCCGAAGAAGGAGACGTCGTGACGAAGGCCGCTGCCCCCGCTCGTGTCACGGATCGGGTCGAGGGCCCGGTCGCGGTTCGCCGAGGCCGGCCGGGCCGCCTGGCGACCGCGTTGGCCGCGACCGGCGCGGCCCGCGCCGCGTACGCCGCGCTGACCCGCCGCCCGCCGGGCGAGGCCGCGTTGTGGGAGCGGCGCAATCACCGCGGCGAGGTGCTGACCCTGCTCGAAGGTCCCGCGACGGCGGTCGGCGCGGCCGTGGCCGCCGCGTGCGCGCCGGGCGTGCCGGGCCGGTGGCGTGCGGCCGGCGTGTTGGCGGCGGTTGCCGGGGCCGGGTTCGGGACGTACGACGACATGGCCGGGTCGAGCGATCGACGCGGGTTCAAGGGCCACCTCGGCGCGCTCGCCAAGGGCGAACTCACCAGCGGCGGCGTCAAGATCGTCGGACTCGGCGCGGCGGGCCTCGCGGCCGGCGCGCTCGTGCAGCGACGGCCGGTGGACAAGCTGCTCGCGGGCGTGGTGGTCGCCGGTACGGCCAACCTGATCAACCTGTTCGACCTGCGGCCGGGCCGCGCGGCCAAGGCGGTCCTGATCGCGGGCGCGCCGCGGCTGCTCCGGGGCGGGCCGGCGGCGGCCCTCGCGGCGGCGCCGGTGGGCGCGGCGGCGGCGTTGTTGCCGGAGGACCTGGGCGAGAAGTCGATGCTCGGCGACGCGGGCGCGAACGCGCTCGGCGCGGCCCTGGGCGTGGCCTTCGCGGCCGGCTCCGGGCGCAAGGGGCTGGTGGCCAAGGTGCTCGTGCTCGGCGCGCTCACCGCCGCCAGCGAGAAGGTCAGCTTCACCAAGGTCATCGCCGGCAACCGGCCGCTGAACGCGATCGACATGTTCGGCCGCCGCCCGGCCGCCACGCCCTCGGTGCCCCGGCAGCCGACCGCCGAGGGAGCCGTCGCCCCGGCATGACCGGCAACGATCGATGGCCCGCAGGCACACGCCGGTCCGGGTCGGCGACCGGCGGGCGGATCGTCGGCGCACCACCCCGACAGACCACCTCCCCCCACCCGACGTCTGTGCTCGACCGATGACCGCCACCCAAGGCGGCCCCCACCGGCCGAACACCAACAAGCCCACGCCCGCACCCGAGCCCACCACCGACGGCCAAGCCACCGCCACACCCGGGCCCGGCGGCGTCCCCGCCGCCGAGCGCCCCGAGCCGGCCACGGACGGGTCCGTCGCAGCCGACAGGGAACGCGCCGGCGTGTCTCCCGAGCCTGGGACCGGCGCCTCGGCCGCTGCCGGCCCGGCGCTCCCGGCGCCCGCCGGCGCCGCCGCGTCCCCCGAGCCGGTCGCCGACGCGTCCGACGCCGCCGGCAGGGGATCCGACGACGTGCCCCCCGAGCCCGAGCCCGCCGAGGCCCCCACCCACGCCGCGCTTCCCGCGCCCAGCACACCTGCGTCCGCCGCGCCCGCCCCCGGGTCCGCCGAGCCTGCGTCCTCCGCGCCCCAGTCTGCCGGGCCTGCGTCCGCCGCGCCCGCGTCCCCCGCACCTGCGTCTGCTGCGCCCGCCCCCGGGTCCGCCGCGCCCGCGTCC
>NZ_JBHZAV010000253.1:0-11635 GCF_042754445.1 Embleya sp. NPDC059213 | reverse complement strand
GGGGGGGCCCCGCGCGGGGGGGGGGGGGGGGGGGGGGGGGGGGGGGGGGGGGGGGGGGGGGGGGGGGGGGTGAAGCCGCACGGCGCGAGGTGGGATGGCGGCGCAGCCCGGCCAGGCCCGGCGCAAGGTGGGATGGGGTGGCCGCACGGCCCGGCGCGAGGTGGGCAAGGCAGAGCAGTGGGGCGGGGCAGACGCGGTGGGTGGGGGTGGCGGAGCGGGGTGGGGCGGAGCCGCACGGCGCGGGGGTGGGTGGGGCGGAGCCAGGCGCGGGGGTGGGGCGGCGGCAAGCGCGGGGTGGGCGAGGCGGAGTGGTGGGGTGGGGTGGGGTGGGGTAGGGGTGGTTTGGGTGTTCGGTACCGTGGCCGGGTTGTCGGGGGTTGGGTTGTGTGTCTCGGGGCTGTGTGTGGTGGGTGACTGTGGGATGGGGGTTGGCGCAGGGTCATGGAACACGTCGACGTCCTGATCGTCGGTGCCGGCATCGCGGGCATCGGCGCCGCCTGCCACCTGCGGCGGCGCTCGCCGGGCAGGTCGGTGCTGATCCTGGAGGGCCGCGAGGCGATCGGCGGGACCTGGGATCTGTTCCGCTATCCCGGCATCCGCTCGGACTCGGACATGCACACCCTGGGCTACTCCTTCCGCCCGTGGGCCGCCGGTGATTCGATCGCCGAGGGCGCGGTGATCCGGGAGTACATCCGGGACACCGCGCGTGAGCACGGCGTGGACCGACTGGTGCGCTTCGGTCACCGGGTGGTGGACGCCGCGTGGTCCGGCGAAACGGGCCGGTGGACGGTTCGGGCGGTGCGGACGCACGGTGCGGACGGCGCCGGCGACCGCGACGGCGCGACCGAGACCGAGACCGTGGAGCTGACCTGCTCGTTCCTGTTCGGGTGCACCGGCTACTTCCGCTACGACCAGGGCTACACACCCGAGTTCCCCGGCATCGAGAACTTCGCCGGGCCGGTGGTGCACCCGCAGGCGTGGCCCGAGGACCTGGACCACGCGGACCGGCGGGTGGTGGTGATCGGGAGCGGCGCGACCGCCGTCACCCTGGTCCCGACGCTGGCCCGCACCGCGGCGCACGTGACCATGCTCCAGCGCTCGCCCGGCTACGTCATGGCGTTGTCCAAGCGCGACGCGACGGGTGCGCGATTGCGCCGGGTGTTGCCGGATCGGACCGCGTACGCGCTGATCCGGGCCAAGAGCATCGGCATGGCCATGCTCGCCTTCCACCTCTCGCGCCGCGCGCCCACGCTGATGAAGTCGGTGCTGCGCCGGGGCGCGATCCGCCGACTGCCCGAAGGGTACGACGTGGACACCCACTTCGCGCCCCGCTACGACCCATGGGACCAGCGCATGTGTTTCGTCCCGGACGGCGACCTGTTCACCGCCCTGCACGGCGAACGCGCCTCGATCGTCACCGACACGATCGCCGGCTTCACCGAGACGGGCGTGTGCCTGGCGTCCGGCACCGAACTGCCCGCCGACATCGTGGTGTCCGCGACCGGACTGAACCTGCGCATCCTCGGCGGCATCACGCTGCGCGTGGACGGGACCCCCGTCGAACCGTCCGAAACCGTGGCCTACAAGGGCATGATGCTCTCCGGCGTGCCCAACTTCGCGTTCGCGATCGGCTACACCAACGCCTCCTGGACGCTCAAGTGCGACCTGGTCGGCGAGTACGTCTGCCGACTGCTGAACCACATGGACGCACACGACCGGCACGTGTGCATACCGCAGGCTCCCTCGGCCGACATGCCGCTGGAGCCGCTGCTCGACCTCGAATCGGGGTACGTGCAACGCGGTTCCGCGTCGTTGCCCAAGCAGGGGTCGGCCACCCCGTGGCGGCTGCACGAGAATTATCCGCGCGACATGCTGATGCTGCGACACGGCACGCTCCGGGATCGGGGCATGCGCTTCGCGCGGGTCGGCCGGCCGGCCGAGGCCGGTGCCGAGCAGGATCCGCCGGATCAGGCCCGCGCGGCGACCTCGCGCAGATAGGCGTCCGTCCGGTCCGGCTCGTACAGGAAGTTCTCGAAGTCGGCCGGGGTGTCGATGGCTCGGGCCACGCGATCGGCGACCTCTTGGTACTCGTTGCCGGCCGCCAGCAATCGCACCACGTGCTCGGGCGGCGGCGCGAGCAGCGCGGTGGTGAACTTCACCGAGTGCCGGGCGTACGCCCAGAACCGCTCGAAGGTGTCCTGCATCCAGTCCCGGTCGAACGGCTTGTCGCCGTGCTCGACGATCGCGTCCAGGTGGACCGCCGCCGCCCGGGCCGCACTGTTGGCGCCCTGGCCGGAGATCGGGTCGTTCGCCACCACCACGTCGGCGATGCCCAACGCGAGGCCACCCGAGGGCAGTTCGGCCACCGGTCGGCGTACCACCGGGGTGAAGGCGCCGCTGAGCACACCCAGTGCGTCGGTCAACTCGGCGGCCCGGGTGCGCTCGTAGTCCCAGGGCGCGTAGGTGCGGATCAACTCCAGTGTGGACGCCCAGTGTTCCTGCGGATCGCGGACGCCGGTGAAGCGGTCGAACGGGCCGCCGGGGATCGCCTCGACCAGGATGATCTCGCACGGTCCGGACAGCGTGAGGCCGGGCAGGTAGTACAGCTCGCCCAGGCCGGGGATCACGTTCAGGTGCACCGCCTGCAGGCCGACCTCCGGGCGGGGCGTGACGCCGTGCACGTAGGACACCGCCAGGTGTCGCTGCGGCACGGTGTGCACCGAGCGCTCGTGGTCGCGGTCGAACATGGTGACCAGTTCGCCCTTGCCGGCCGCGACGACGACGAGGTCGTAATTCCGGCTGTACCAGTCGATGTCGCCGACCGAGACCGGATGCAGCACCAGATGCCCGCCGCGGCGCGCGAACAGTTCCAGCCAGGTGGACATCTTCACCCGCTGGTCGACCGACTCCGAGCCGCCCATGTCGCCGAGCCAGTCGACGAACGGCACGCCATCCGGGCCGGGGATGGTGAACCCGGTGGAGGCCAGCTTGGGCACCTGGTCGTCCCACAGGTCCAGGCCCTGGGCGGCCTCCAGGGCCAGTTGCGAGGGGAACATCATCTGGGTCGAGCTGACCCGGCCGGCCCGAATCTCCTCCGGCGTGCGCTCGGTCATCACGGTGACGTCGTAGCCTCGGTCCTGGAGCCCCAACGCGAGCTGAAGCCCGGAGTGGCCGGCGCCGACGATCAGGATCCTGCGCACGAGTGACGCTCCTTCCGGTTCACGGTCGAATGCATGCTATGGCCACGCATCTTCCGGTCGGCGGGCGCCCTCACCGGCCGGGCGGCCGGCGGGTGCGGCGCACCAGCGGCGGCAGCACGCGAGCAGCCAGGGGATGGTCGGGTGGCGCAGCGGCGCGATGGCACCCCGGATCGGACGGGCAACGGGCGTTCGAAGCGCATGGCAGGGGCGGCGGGCGGCGGTTCGGCTCGGCTCGGCGGTCAGGGGGATGTGGCCGGCAGGAGGTAGGAGCGGCCGGCGCGGCGGTCCGCGATGCGGACCAGGGCTTCCAGGAAGGCGAGTCGGAAGGGGCCCATGCCCGGAGCGTCGCGCAGCCGCAGAACCCGCTCGGTCCAGGCCGTCGACCGGACCTCGGCACCGGGACCGGGCACGACACCCGCGCGGGCGGCGTCCGCGACGCCGGCCGGGCTCCGGCGGCCGTCCCCGACGCCGTCGGCGAAGAGCACGGTGGGGTCCAGCACGATGGCCGGCACCCACCGGTCGCCGGGCAGTTCGACCGGGCCGAGCCGGTCGCCGACCTCGACGCCGAGCACGCGCGGCACGGTGCGTTCGGCCTCGTCCGGCATCGGCCGCACCGATACCCGGACCTTGCCGTGGTGGGCGGCCACCAGGTAGGTGATCAGTTCGGCGTCCGCCGCGTCGTTCAGCAGGTGTACGTCCGGGTGCAAGAGGGCGAGTGCGGAGACCAGTTCGTGTCGGAAGTGGGGGCGCGAGTGCCGCCCCTGGTCGTGGCCGGATTTCGCCCACGGGCCCGGGCCCGGCGGTTCGGCCCCGGGCGGGCAGTCGTCGCACAACATCGCCTGGAACGCGGCGTGCGCCTTGCCCACGTCGTGGTACCGCCCGGCGACGGCCGCCGATTCGACCAGGTGTCCGGGGATCACGAAGCCGGTCTCGGCCAACTCCCGGGCCACCAGCCGCACGTCACGCTCGACATCGGCCAGGTGTCGAGGCAGGTCGATCCAGCGCTCCGCGCACGGCACCGCCGATTCCTCGGCCGCGCCCGGCTCGTCGTCGAGTGGCACAACCGGCACCGGACCGGGGTGGTGCAACCCCCAGCCCGACGCCACGTCGTAGCAACCCGCGGCGGCGTCGGCCAGCACCACCGCCCCCGGCCGCAGGTCGTCCGCCGTCAACGGTCGGCAGCCGCCGGTGCGATCCAGGGTCCACCACCGGTCCGGCCGGCGGGCCGCCGCGCGAGCCACCTCGCTCGCCGGCGCCGGACAGATCTCCACCCGACGCGGGTACGGTTCGCGGTCCCGGGGACGGCCGTTCGGCCAGTGCCGCCAGGTCACGGCGACGTGCGGATCGGCATCGTCGCGAACCCATCGGGCCACCTCGTCGGCGCCCTCGCCCACCTCGGCATCGACGCCCGGCAGCGTATCGAACAGGCGCAGCAGATCCCCGCGCCGCAACACGTGCCGAACCGGCGTGTCCGCGCCTATCGGTGTCCGCGCCAACCGGGTGCCGGTCACCGCGCACCCCTCCAGGCCGATCAACACCCTTGCGGTGCGGCGCAGTTCCGGCTCCGAGTACGGCGCGTGGTGCGCCCCGCCGGCCCCGTCCGTGGGCGGCCACGTCCACAACAGTCGCGCGTCCGGCTCGCGGCCGTCCCGATTGCAGCGCCCGGCCCGCTGGACCAGGGCCGGCCACGAGGCCACTTCGGTCAGCAGCACCCGCGAGGTGATCTCGACGCCGGCCTCCACGACCTGGGTGGCCACCACGATGCGGCCGGCCGCGGCCGGCTCCCGGGCCGATCGTTCGACCAGGACGGCACGTTCGGCCGGGCGCAGCAGCGCGTGCAGGCCGATCAGTTCGGGCGCGGCCGCCCGGCCGGCCACCATCCGGGCCAGCGACGCCCGGACCGCGCAGGCGCGTTCGTCCGTGTTCAGGATCGCCAGCGTCCGTGTCCCGGGGCGGTGCCGGCGGAGCAACTCCGCGGCCACCGCGTCCGGATAGGACTCGGCGTCGGTGGGCATCGGCGCGAACTCGACAGTGCGGGTCGCCTCCAGCCGCCGGGCCAACTCGGTCCCGACCGGCAGGTCGAGTGCGTTCACCATCCGGGCGACCGTCGGATGGTCCGGGGTGCCCAGTCGGGTCGCGTCGCCGAGCGCCGACATCCACATCGTGGACGAGCCACCGACGGTGCCCAACTCGTCGCGTAGGCCCTGGAGTTGCGCGGAGGTCTCCAGGCCCGTGCCCATCAGGTGCGACTCGTCGAAGACGAACTGGGAGCCGGCGTGCAGCAATCCGAAGGACAGCGGCCAGGACGACCGCCCTTCGCCCCGACCGCGCATCAGCAGCCGGGACAACACCGCGTCCTGGGTGCCCACCAGGACGGCCGGGCGGGCGGGCCGCACCTGCCAGTCGTCGGCCTCGGGTTCGGCCCCGACGGACAACACGTGCACGTCGACGTCCGCACTGTGGCCGAGGCGCTCGATCCACTCGACGACGACCCGACGGGTGTACTCGGTCGACGAACGTTGCGGCAGCACGTAGACCAACCGGCCGGGCGTGGCCCGGCGCACCGCGCGTTTGGGATGCGCCAACCGCCGCCACAGCCAGGGCAGTACGGCCGCGACCGTCTTCCCGCAGCCGGTCGGCGCGCACAGCGCCTGCGGCAACTCGTCGCGGGCCAGCGTCTCCTGGTAGGCGTACGGCGGCGACCCCGTCGCCGTACGCACGAACTCGACGAATGAACGTTCGGCCATCCGGTACCCCCGCACCCCGATGCCCGGCACGCAGCCGGACACCGAGCATCCTGCCGGCCCGTACCGACATCGGCGGGCATATCCCCCGATCCGACCGCACGCGAACGCGATTCGTGCCCGGATCGGCCGGAGCGGAGCCGGCTTGCGATCGGCGTGTGATCGGCCGGTGACGCGGTGACGCCACAGCCCGATTCCCCGGCCGAAATCCGGTCGGTGCGCGCCCGCGGCAGCCGATGCGGCGTTCTCCGGCCTCGCCGGACGGGTCGCCTAGGGTGAGACGCATGGAGAGCCTGCCGAAGCACATATCCGACATCGACAACCCGTTGCGCGCGCTCACGCTCGACGTGCTGCGGCAACGCACCAGCGAGAAGTGGCGGGCCTACCCGGCGGACGTGCTCCCGGTGTGGGTGGCCGAGATGGACGTACATCTGGCCGAGCCGGTGGCCCGGGCGATCATCGACGCGGTGCGCCTGGGCGACACCGGATACGCGTCGGGCACCGGCTACGCCCGAGCCCTGGCCGACTTCGCGGCCGAGCGCTGGGGCTGGCAGACCCTGGCCGTGGAGCGCACCGCGATCGTGCCGGACGTGATGCTCGGCGTCGTCGAGATGCTCAAGCTGGTCACCGACCCCGGCGGCCGAGTGATCGTCAACTCGCCGGTCTACCCGCCGTTCTTCATGTTCGTGACGAACCTGGACCGGCGGATCGTCGAGGCGCCGCTCGGCGTGGATCGACGGATCGATTTCGAGGCCCTGGAAGCGGCCTTCCGCACCGCGACCGCGACCGGGGAGCGGGCCGCCTACCTGCTGTGCAGCCCGCACAACCCGACCGGCACCGTGCACACCGAGGCGGAACTGGCCACCGTGGCCGCGCTGGCCGCCGAGTACGGGGTACGGGTGGTGGTGGACGAGATCCACGCACCGCTCGCCCCGCCCGACGTGTTCGTGCCGTACCTGCGCGTACCCGGCGCCGAGAGCGGCCTGTCGCTGATGTCCGCGTCCAAGGGCTGGAACCTGGCCGGCCTCAAGGCCGCGCTCGCCGTGGCCGGTCCGGCCGCCGCCGACGACCTGGCCCGGCTGCCGATCGAGGTGGCGGACGGCCCCAGCCACGTCGGGGTGATCGCGCACACCGCGGCCCTGCGCGACGGCGTGGCCTGGCTCGACGCACTGCTGGCCGGGCTGGCCGAGAACCGGCGGTTGCTGGCCGGGTTGCTCGCCGAGCAGTTGCCGGGCGTGCGGTACACCCCGGCCGAGAGCACCTACCTGGCCTGGTTGGACTGCCGCGAACTGGGCCTGGGCGACCGCCCGGCGGCGCACTTCCTCGAACACGGTCGGGTCGCGCTGACCTGCGGCACCGACTTCGGCACCGGCGGCGCGGGGCACGCCCGGTTCAATCTGGGCACCCACCCGGACATCGTCGCCGAGGCGGTCCGCCGGATGGCCGGCTCGATCTGATCCACGACCGATCGTCGACGCGCCGGCCGGGCCCTCACCGCGGTGGGCGCGGCCCGGCCGCGTACTCCAAGGCGTGCAGGAGGTATACGGCGGAGGCGTCGGTGTGGTCGTGGCGCAGCGCCCACAGGGCGACCTCGGTGGGGAACTGTACGTCGGCGAAGGCGATCACCACGACGCTGCCGTCCAGGAACAACCGGCTGCGGGCGCTGCCCAGGTCGACCCAGGTCGCGGCGACCGCGAGGGCGGCGTCCTCGTCGGCGCACGGCAGGAACGCGTAGCGACCGTCGAGCAGGGCCGCGGGCAGGATCGCCGCGGCGCGGCGGACTTGGGCCAGGTGTTCGTCGAACGCGCGGCGGTGTTCGGGCGCGGACCAGGGCAGGCGGGAGCGCCACAGCAGGCAGGTGCACCACGCGAGCACTGCGTCGTCGTCGGGCGCGGCGCCGGTGTCGGGGGGCGGGTCGGCCCGGTCGGGGTGCGGCTCGGTGCGCAGCTCGTGTCGGGCCAGGGTCCGCGCCTCGACCACGTCCTCCGCGTGCCCCCCGTCCGCCGCGTCGGAGTCGGGCCGCCGATTCGGTTCTTCCTCGCTCAACGATCCGCTTCCGTTCTCGATCATCCGTCCACCCCGCCGGACAGCACGGTAGTGCAACCACCCGGCTCCCGGGCGCGGTCCGGGCCGGAGCCGGCCTCCGACTCGTTCACCACCACTTTGCCGTCCCGGGACAGTCGCCCCATCGTGGCGTAGACCCGGCCGAAGGACAGCGGCTTGCCGCGGCCGAAAAACGTGTCGTAGACCCGCTTGAGGTCGTAGCCGTGACTGGGCTCTCGCTCCGGCAGGCCCAGCAGGGTGAGAGGAACGCTCATGCCGGGTGAATACGCGCTCGGCGTCTACGCCGCGTCCATACGCTCGGAGTACAGGTGGCCGACACCCGCATCGACCCGGTGGATCCGGGCGGATGGGCGGCGATTCGTCCGGCGAACATCAACTATTGACGTCGTGGTCCAGACCAATTACCTTCCAATAGGTGTTTTGGTCCAGACCAATTCGCTATGCGACTGCTTCCTGGTCGCGGTCGAGCTCCCCATTCGCCGACCGCGATCACCCCGGTGAGGCGCGCGCGTGCACGGTTCCGTACCGCCCTGTTCCACGCACACAGGGAGAGAGCCATGTCCCCTCACAAGCGCGGATTCCGCTTCCGCAACAGATTCCGGAGCCGGGCCGTTGCCCTGCTTGCCGTCCTCGTCCTGCCCCTGGCCGTGCTCACCGGCCTGCACGCCGGCGCCGCCCAGGCCGCCGGGAAGCTCACCGCGACGTTCTCCATCCAGGACAACGGCTCGTGGTGGAAGGGCACTTACGTCGTGCACAACGGCGGCACCGCCGCCGTGACCGGCTGGCAATTGGAGTTCGACCTGCCGGCCGGCGTCACCGTGACCGGCAACTACTACGGCGACGCCACGGTGACCGGCAGCCATGTCTCGGTCAAGAACGCCTACTACAACGGGACCGTCGCGGCGGGCGGCAGCACCGACCCGTTCAGCTACTGGTTCGTCGGCAACGGCCCGGCCGGGCCGCCCACGCACTGCACGGTCAACGGCGACAAGTGCGACGGCTCGCCCGACGTCCCGCCCAGCGCGCCCGGCGCCCCGCACGCCACCACCGTCACCGCCCACTCGATCGCACTCGGCTGGACCGCCGCGACCGGCGGCGACTACCCGGTGGCCGGCTACGAAGTGGTCTCGGGCGGCGCCACGGTCGCGACCGTGCCGACCGCCTCGGCCACCCTCACCGGCCTCACCCCGGCCACCGCGTACACCTACGCGGTCCGGGCCAAGGACACCCGGGGCAACCTCGGACCGCTCGGCCCACCCGCCACGGTGACCACCGTGGACCCGGCGAGCGATCCGACTCCGCCGACCGCCCCCGGCACCCTGCGCAGCACCGGCAAGACCTCCTCCACCGTCGCGCTGGCCTGGAACGCTTCGACCGACAACGTCGGCGTGGCCGCGTACGACGTCTATCGCGACGGAACCCTGGCCAAGACCGTCCCGGCCGGCACCACGACGGCCACGATCGAGGCCCTGTCCCCCGTCACCAAGTACACCTTCACGGTCAAGGCCCGGGACGCGGCGGACAATTCCTCGCCCGCCTCCAACGCGCTCGACGTCACCACCGACGACATCGCCGGCGCCGGCAAGAACCTGCGGGTCGGCTACTTCGTGCAGTGGGGCATCTACGGCCGGCAGTACTTCGTCAAGAACCTGGACACCTCCGGCTCGGCGGCCAAGCTCGACGTGATCAACTACGCGTTCGAGAACATCGATCCGGTCAACCTGACCTGCATGGCCGGCGTCACCAAGGGCACCACCGCCAACCCGCAGGACCCCGACCAGGGCACCGGCGCGGGCGACGCGGACGCCGACTACGCCCGGCCGATGTCGGCCGCGCAGTCGGTGAACGGGGTGGCCGACGACGGCTGGGCCAAGTTGCGCGGCAACTTCAACCAGCTCAAGCAACTCAAGGCGAAGTACCCGCACTTGAAGGTGGTGGTCTCGCTCGGCGGCTAGACGTACTCCAAGTTCTTCTCGGACGCGGCGGCCACCGAGGCGTCCCGGCAGAAGCTGGTCAAGTCCTGCATCGACATCTGGATCAAGGGCGACCTGCCGGTCTACAACGGCGCGGGCGGGCCGGGCACCGGCGCCGGCATCTTCGACGGGATCGACGTGGACTGGGAGTGGCCCGGCTCGCCCGACGGCCACGCCGGCAACCACTACAACGTCAACGACAAGCAGAACCTGACCCTGCTGCTCGCCGAGTTCCGCAAGCAGCTCGACGCAACGGCCGGGCCGCGCAAGCTGCTTACCGCGTTCACCCCGGCCGACCCGGTCAAGGTGAACCAGGGCTGGGACACCTCGAAGATCTTCGACTACCTGGACGTGGCCAACGTCCAGGGCTACGACTTCCACGGCGCGGGCAGCGACAACTCGTGGGAGCCCAACCGCACCGGTGATCAGGCCAATCTGTACACCGACGCGCAGGACCCCTACCCGACCCACTTCAGCATCGACGACGCGGTGAAGATCTACACCGACGCCGGGGTCAATCCGCGCAAGCTCACCATCGGTTTCCCGTTCTACGGCCGAGGTTGGCAGGCCGTCGCCGACGGCGGCGCGCACGGTGAATGGCAGTCGGCGGGTGGCGCGGCGCCCGGCCAGTTCGCCGAGGAGGCCGGCACCAGGGGCTACTCGAACCTGCTTGCCAGTGTGCCCAATCTGACCGTCTACCACGACGAACAATCCGTCTCGACCTACGGCTACACCGGAGCCGGCGGCCAGTGGTGGACGTTCGACGACGCCTGGTCGATCGCCAAGAAGACCGCCTACCTGAAATCCAAGAATCTACTCGGCGCGATGATTTGGGAGATGTCCGGGGATACCGCGAACGGAGCGCTGATCACCGCGCTCGACAACGGGCTCAAGTAGCACGACAGCCGCAACTCGACGCACGTCGAGGCTCGTCCCGTACCGCCGTCCGGGTCCCCACCGGGCGGCGGTACGGCAGTTTCGGCCGCTGCCGGGTCGCGGCAGCCAACCGCCGAGAAGTCTGGCGCGGGGGCGAATCGGGATGGACACTTCGGGATACATCATGGTGAACACGCCCAGGGGAGGGGATGTTCATGAGCACACCGGACAAGGGTGGCGGGGGATCCGGCAGCGGTGGCGGTGGTTCTTCGTCGTCCAGCTCGTCCAGCTCGTCGAGTTCATCGGGTTCGTCGAGTTCGTCGTCCGCGCCCGTGCAGGCACCGGCACCGCCCCCGCCGCCGCCCCCGCCGCCTGCGCCCGCGCCCGCGCCCGCACCGGTGATCACCGCGGCGGCTCGGCTGGCCGCGTACGCGGCGGCGCCGAACTCCTTCGACATCCACTGGGAGGACCGGGCCTCCTTGACCACCAAGGCGATCCGGATTCCGATGGGCGGGGTCGAGCTGATCGTCAACATTCACTTCGGCAGCGAGGCCGGTGTCTGGTTCGGTTTCGGTAGTGCCTACGTCCGCGGGCAGGACAACAACTTCTGCAACATCAACGCGCAGACCACCCTCGCCCAGCGCCGGCTCATGCGAAACCAGATCGAAGGCGACTTCAACGCCCAGTGCAGTTACGCGTTCGCGCACCGCAACGATTGACCGCCGGCCCGACACGCGAACACCCCGCCGAGGCCCCGGCCCTCGGCGGGGTGTTCGCG
>NZ_JBHZAV010000252.1:0-11814 GCF_042754445.1 Embleya sp. NPDC059213 | reverse complement strand
CGTGTATTCACCCACACGGACCCGGAAGGTCCGACGGTTCGAGTCACCGGCTCCACGCTGCCGTTCGTGTCGTCTCAACCCCCTCGGCGCGAGAGCCCGAGCTCCGATCCCCTCAGTCGCACCGGCGCCTCGAAGCGCGACCCCGGCGAACCGACCGGACTCGACCCGCTTTGTGCGGTCACGTCACGCCGACTCGGGGGCCACGACCCACGACCCCGCTCCGGCACGAGGCGTGTGGAGCGGGGCGCGGATCGTGGGCGCGGCGGTCAAGCGTGCGCGGGGGGCCGGGTGTTCGGGGTGGTGCGGAGTCGTTCGGCGATGGTGCGGGCGTGTTCGGTCGCCTGGACGCGGGCCTCGGCGAGGAGGCGGTGGGCGAGCGGCCTGAGTTCCGTCGTCGCCGGGTTGACGTCCGCCGCGGCGAGTTCGGCCCGGGCGGTGAGCAGGTCCAGGCCCCAGACGTCGGCGAGCATGCGATGCACGTACGGCGTGGCATGGTCCCAGCCGGCGCGCGGGGTCCCGGGGGCGTAGCCGCCGCCCCGGGCTTCGACCAGCAGCGCCGGGCGGCCCGGCCGGCCGGGCGTCGTGGCCCGGGGACGACCCCCGGCACCGGGGCGGGCCCGGCGATGTTCGCTCTCCCACGCGCGGGTCCGATCGGCGAACGTCCGGTCTCCCGTGGTACCGCCGACACTTCGGACGCCATCCTGGGGCCGGTGCCCCGTTCCGTCGTCGACTCGGGAGAAACGCATGACCAGCCGCTACCGCAGCATCGTGGACGTCTACGTGCTCCTTCGGAGAGCCGACGGACGCATCCTGCTCATGGAACGCGCCAACACCGGCTACGCGGACGGCCGGCTCTGCCCACCCAGCGGACACCTCGAAGCCGGGGAATCCGTGATCGCCGGCGCGATCCGCGAGGCCGCCGAGGAAGTCGGCGTCGAACTCGACGAAGCCGCCGTCGACTTCGTGCACGTCGTCCACCACCGCAACGGCGACGAAGAACCACGCATCGGCTTCTTCTTCCTTGCGGACGACTGGCGCGGCCGGCCGATCAACCGTGAACCGCACAAGTGCGCGCGGCTTCTGTGGGCCGACCCGACCGACCCACCCGCCGACACCGTTCCCTACACGGCCGCCGCGCTGGCGCAGATCGCCCGGCGGAAGCCGTTCTCCCTCGACGGTTGGGGCGACCCACCGGCCGGGCCCTGATCCCTTCCACCACGCACCCGTCGCGGAAGGAGATCGGCACATGGAGCAAGACGACTTCGTCGTCGTGGGCTCCTCGGCATTTCGGCGTCGAGGTCGACGACGGTGCAGCGGGTGAAATCGCAGACCGGCCGGCTCGGCGGCGATCATCCATCGTGTCGCGGGATTTCCGTAGCGGGCGACCTTCCAGCCCAGCGGGGCAACCGCACGCGCTCCCATAGCGCTCGCCCAGGAGTACCGCCGGGATCGTCCCGATTCGGGAGCATCCCCGCGCCCGTGCTGGGGCAGCCTGCCTCTCGGCGTCGCGGGCGCGTCCGACGGCCGTGATCCTCGGCCGGCGCCGCGTCCGCCGCCGCGCGCGTCGATCGCCGAACCGGCACTGCGCGTGTTCCTGGATCCCTCCGACGCCCGCCACTTCACCGACGAGGCCGGCACCCGCTTCACCGGCCTCCGCACCCAACTGCGCGTGCTCGCACCGTGGTTGGAAGACGTGACCACCGGGGGACTGCGGGTGGTCACCGGTAGCCCGAGTATCGGCAAGTCCGCCTCGCTCGGCGCTCTGGCCTGTGCCGCGCACCCCGAGATCGTCACGGTGGTACCGCACGTCCGCGCACGCCTGGACGCCCGCGACGGGTCGGGATGCCCCTCGATCGACCCTGGCCTGGCCGCGGTCCACGACGGACTGTTCACCGACCCTTTTCTCGTCCGTTGGTGTTCGGCAGAGCCTGATCGAGGAGAACCTGTGCCGCTGCCCGTGCGTGCCGGCCATAGTCCGCTTCGCCCAGCACCATTGCGCGACTGGCCGCGCCGTCCGCGAGAGTGGCCAACTGCTCGGCGAGTGCGTCGGGTTCACGACAGCCCAGCTCCGTCACCAAGGCGGCGATGAGCCGCACCATCCGCAGTTTCTGGTCGCGGGCGTAGGAGTGAACCGCGCTTTCCGGGTCCGGGAACTCCACAGCGGCATCGATGAACGGACACCCACGAACCGGACCCGCGTCCGTCGTGAACTGGTCGAAGAGCATCAGGACCCGTTCCCGAGGGGTGAGGTCCTCGCGGTCCAGCACACTCTCCAAGGTGGCGCCCGTCAGCACGAGGCCCTGCAAGTGGGCGATGACCAGGTCGTTCTTGGTCCTGAAGTGCGCGTAGAGCGTCCGCTTCGACACCGGTGCCTTCTCTGCCACCTGTTCCATGCCGGTCGCGTTGATCCCCTGGGTCGCGAACAGCCGGGCGGCGGCGGCCAGAATGCGCTCCCTACCTCCACGTCCCCGCCGTTGAGGCGCAGTAGCCGTTGCACTCATACAGGAAGTGTACGTTCACGTTTACTTTAGTCAAGGGTTCCACCGGTGCGGCGGGTCGCAGGTCCCTTGCCGGCCGGGGTGGAGTGGCCTGGTTACTCGGTGTAGTCGGCAAGGTGGGCCAGGGCAGCGGTGTCGAAGGCGGCGACGGGGTGATCGGTGGGGGTTGCGGTGAGCACGAGGGCGTTGGTGTACGTGTCGGTGGCCGGGGAGTGGATCGCGAACCCACCGACCCTGTCCAAGCCGTACTGCCTCGGCCCCTCCGGGCGTCCTGGAACGGGACTCGGAAGTCGTCCCGCCGCCGCAGACATCCACAACTGCTGCGATCGCAGTAGGCGAGCCGGTCCCGGGACCGGCGGAGGTGGCTGCGGCGACCGGTCCCGTCCGGGACGAGCCGGCCGTCGCAGCCTGCCGGGGAAGCCGAATCGCCACGAGGCTTTCGACGCTCCGTCCCCGCCCGGCCCGGGCTCGGTCAGCCCAGGTGTCGCTCGAGGAACGTGATGCCTTCGTGGACCACCGGGGCGATGTCCGCCAGGCCGACGAAGCAGTGGTCCGCGTCGGGTATCGATCGCAGGGTGACCTCGCTGCCGCATGCGGCCAGTCGAGCGGCGAGTTGCGCGCTGTGTTCGTGCGGGACCACGGTGTCCTTCGTGCCGTGTTGCAGCAACAGCGGTGCGGCCACGTGGTCCGCGTAGGTGAGCGGGCTCGCCGAGCGCGCCAGCAGCGGCCATTGTTCGGGGCGCCCGCCGAGCAGCGCCTCGCAGGGATCGGGGCGGTGGGCCGCGCCCGGGGGCGGCAGTTCGTGGAGGGTGGACAGCAGGCTGGGCACGTTCGACACCCCATACCAGTCGACCGCGGCCCGAACGGCGCTGCTGGGGCCGGTGATTCCCACGCTGCCTTCGAGGGGATGGTCCGGGTCGTCGGACGGGGTCAGCGCAAGGAGCGCGGTGAGATGGCCGCCGGCGGACTCGCCCCAGACACCGATGCGCTCGGGGTCGATGCCCAGTACGCGGGAGTAGTGGCGAAGGTAGCGGACCGCCGATTTGGCGTCGTGGAGTTGGGCCGGGAAGGGCGCTTCCAGGCTGTGTCGGTAGTCGATGGAAACCAGTGCGAGGCCGGCGTCGAGGATGCCGCCGAACAACAACTCCGGGGTGACCGTCGGCGGCGGGTAGCGCCGGTCGCCGTCCTGCCAGGCTCCGCCGTGGATCCACACCACCACCGGTGCGGGCCCATCGCCGGCGGGCACCGCGACGTCGAGCAGGCACGGACGGTACCCGGCGGTCGCCGCGTAGGTGAGGCCCTCGTACCGCCGCACGCCCGACTCGGTGACCACCGGGTCGCCGGGCGGCAGGTGGGTCGGTGGCCGCCAGTTGTTCTCCTTCGGGTCCCACGAGGTTTCGGGCCGGGTTTGGACCTGGGTTTCGGACCGGGTCTGGGTCATCGGTGCATCCGTCTTTCTGCTCGACACGACAAGTGGTCAAGGAACAAGGAGGGAACGCGAGGGAGCCGTTCGCGGCCGGCTCACGGCGATGTGGTGGCCTCGGCGCGGGGGCCGCCGATCCGGAGCGGGTCGCGGTCCGTCTGCCGTTCGCGGGCTGCGAGCAGGGCTCCGTACAGGGGTCCGTCCCGCCCGAGCCGCGCCGTGCTCACCTCGATCGTGTAGGGCCTGAATCGGCCCAGGTAGTGCGCGAGTTGGGCTCGCACCCCGTCCAGCAGGAGGGTTTCGGCCCGGGCCAGGGCGCCGCCGATCACGACCAGGTCGAGATCCAGCGGCGTACTGACGGCGGCGACGAAGGTGCCGATCGCCAGACCCGCTTCGTGCACGGCGGCCCGATGCGCGCCGTCTCCGGCGAGCGTCGCCCGCACGACGTCGTCCACGGTGTGCGGCGCGGGCTCGGCCGTGCGCAGCGCGGCGAGCAGGGCCCGCTCCCCGATCAGCGTTTCCAGGCAGCCGCGCGCGCCGCACCAACAGGCCCGGCCGTGTGGCTCGACGACGGTGTGGCCGAACTCGCCCGCCATGCCGGTCGCGCCGCGGTAGATGCGCCCGTCGAGTACCAGCGCCCCGCCGACACCGGCGTCCACCGACAGGAACAGGAAGTCGCGGCTGTCCACGGCTGCGCCCCGGTGGAGTTCGGCCAGTGCCGACAGGTTGGCGTCGTTGTCCGCGTGGACGGGTACGCCCACCACTTCGCCGATGTCGTGGGTCAGCGGCACGCTTCCCCAGTTGGTCGTCTGGTGCCATCCCTGTGGGATCAGGTCGCGGCCGGCCGCGTCGTCCTCGGGACGGCGAACCGGGCCCGGGACCGACACCACGCCCGCGACCGGGGCGATCGAGGACGGATCGCGCACCGCCAGCAGGCCCCGGGTCAGCCGGCCGATCGTCTCCAGTGCCTCGGAGTACGCACACGGGTGGGGAATCGGCGCCCGCGCGTCGAGGATTTCGTCGGTCGAGGACATCAGGCCCACCCTGATCCAGGAGCGGGCGAGGTCCACCCCCAGCACCCATGAGGAACGATGCGCGGCGAGCCGCACCACGTTGGCGCGGCGACCGTTGCGCACGCTGTGTTCCAATACCACGTGTCGATCACGGACCAACAGTTTGACGAGGTTGGACACGGTGGCCTCGGACAGGCCCGAGGCCACCGCGAGTTCCGTCTGCGACAGCGGCTTGGGGGCCAGACACTCCAACAGTCGGCCCAGGTTGCCCGCTCGCGGCGAGATTCGCGGGCCGCCGGCACCGGCCCGCGCGCCGCCCACCGCGGTCAACTTCCCACCGCCTCCCTCGAAACCCGCTCCGCGTCGATCCGCGTCCCGAGCGGGAAATGACAGGCCACCCGGTGGTGCGGACGCACCTGCACCGGCTGCGGCTCCTCGACGGCGCAGCGCTCCCGGGCGAGTGGGCAGCGGGTCCGGAAGCGGCACCCGCCGGGCGGCTCGATCGGCGAGGGCAGTTCGCCCGTGAGCAGGCCGTGGCCTTGCGTGTTCGCGCCGCGGCCGGGGACCGAGGCGAGCAGTGCGCGCGTGTAGGGATGGGCCGGGGCCGCGTACAGGTCGTCCACCGGCGCCTCCTCGCACAGTCGGCCGAGGTACATGACGGCGACCCGGTCGGATACGTGGCGGACCACCGAGAGGTCGTGGGAGATGAAGAGCATCGCCAGGTGCCGCCGGTCCCTGATGTCCAGGAGCAGGTTGAGCACCTGGGCCTGGACCGAGACGTCGAGCGCGGAGACGATCTCGTCGCACAGCAGCAGGTCCGGGACTCGGGCCAGGGCCCGGGCGATGCTCACGCGTTGGCACTGGCCGCCGGACAGCTCGTGTGGGCGCCGATCGAGCAGCGCGGTGCGCAGGCCGACCTGGTCGGCCAGTTCCCCCACCCGGTCGGCGATGCGTGCACGGTCCGTGTCGCCGGCGAGTTCGAGCGGGGTCGCGATGATGTCGCGGATCCGACGACGTGGGTTCAGGGACGCGATGGGGTCCTGGAACACCATGCCCACTCGACGGCGGTACGGGTCCAGTGCCTTGCCGCGCAGCCGGGCCACGTCTTCGCCGTCGAACTCGATGCGCCCGGAGATCGAGGATTCCAGCCGTGCGACGGCACGCGCGACGGTCGATTTGCCGCAGCCGGATTCGCCGACCAGGCCCAGGGTCTCCCCGGCCTGCACGGTGAGGTCGACACCGGCGACCGCTTCGAACAGGCGGCCCGCGTTGCGATACCGCACCCGTAGGTCTCGAACCGTCAACAGGGCGCGGTCCGCGCCCGTTTCGCCGTCGGTGTCGTGCTGCGGGCGGGTGCGGTCGGGGGTGTCGATGCTGCTCATGGGGTACTCGCTTTCGATACGTCGACACCGTCGGCCCGGCCGGGGACGACATCGACCGCCGGGTGTGGCGCCGACGGCTCGGGGAGCCGGCAGGCGGCCCGGTGCCCGCTCCCCGGCGGCACCACCAACGGTGGCCGGGCACTGCGACATCGGTGGTCGGCGCGTGGGCAGCGGCTCTCGAAGGCGCAGCCGTCGGCGGTGCGGGTCAGGTCCGGGGGTTCGCCGCCGATGGTCGGCAACCGTTCGGCGCGCACGGAGTGCAGTCGCGGCGCGGTGTCCAGGAGGGCCCGGGTGTACGGCATTCGGGGTGCGGTGAGCACCGCGTCGGTGGGGCCGAGTTCGGCTTGTCGTCCGGCGTACATGACCATGACGTCGTCGGCGTGATCCGCGACCAGGTCCAGGTCGTGACTGATCAGGATCATCGCCATGGCACGTTCGGCACGTTGGCGGTCGAGCAGGCGCAGGATCTGCGCCTGGACGGTGACGTCGAGTGCCGTGGTCGGCTCGTCGGCGATGAGCAGTTCGGGGTCGCAGGTCAGGGCCAGCGCGATCATCACGCGCTGGCGCATTCCGCCGGACATCTGCACGGGGTACTGCCGGGCGCGTCGGGCCGGGTCGGGAATGCCCACGGTGTCGAGCAGTTCGACCGCGCGGGCCCGGGCCGCCTTGCGGCCCAGACCCAGGTGGCGGCGCAGGGGCAGGGCCAGTTGGCGCCATACCGGCATCACCGGGTTGAGTGCGGTCATCGGGTCCTGGAAGACCATGCCGACCCGGCGACCGCGCAGCGCGCGCAGCCGTTGCTCGCTCAAGCCGGTGAGTTCGAGGTCGGCGAAGCGTGCGGTCCCGGTGCGGACGGCGATGGCGGCCGGCGGCAGCAGGCCCAGCAGGCTCCGACACAGCACACTTTTGCCGGACCCGGATTCGCCGACCACGGCCAGGGTGCGTCCGGCGGCCAGGGTGAAGCTCACGTCGTCGACGGCCCGTACGGCGCCGCGCGGCGAGTGGAGGTGGACCCGGTAGTCGCGCACGTCCAGCAACGGCTCGGGTCCGGTGTCGGCGCTCGGCTCTGGAGCGGTTCGCGGTGTCTTGTCGAGACGGTTCACAACATCGCTCCGCGGGAGTCGAAGACGGCGGTCAGTCGGTCGCCCAGGACGTTCGCGCACAGCACGACCAGCACGAGCACGGCGGTGGGCGTCAGGGTGACCACGGGGTGTTCGGCGAGGACCTGTCTGCCCTCGGAAATCATGCCGCCCCAGGTGGGCGCGGGCGGCGGGACGCTCATCCCGAGGAATCCCAGGCCGCCCTCGATCATCACGCCGAGGCCGAACATGGTCACCGCGTACGTGACGACCAGGCCGGTGATGTTGGGCAGGATCTCGCGCAACATCAACCGCGTGGCGGACATCCCCATCGCCCGGCAGGCGAGGACGAACTCGCGTTGTGCCAGGCTCAGTACCGGCGCCTGCACGACGCGTACGAAGCCGGGTACGAACAGCACGCCCACCACGAGGGTGACGCTGGTTGCCGAGGGGCCCACCGCACCGATCACCGCGAGCGCGAGCACCAGCGCGGGGAAGGCGAGCAGGACGTCCGCGAGCCGCATCACGATCGCCTGCGCCCATCCGGTGCTCAGGCCCGCGATCATGCCGAGCAGGGTGCCGACGACCGCGCCGATGGCGGTGGCGCCGAGTCCGACGGTCAGGCTCACTCTGGCCCCGTACACGATGCGCGCGAGGGTGTCCCGGCCGAGTGCGTCGGTGCCGAGTGGGTGTTCGGCGCCGAATCCGGCGGACAGCGCGGAGACGTCGGTGTGTTCGGGATTCTCCAGCGGCAGGACGGGCGCCAGCAGTGCGGCCAGCACGATCGTGCCCAAGACCACCGACGCCGCCGCGGTAGCGGCCCCCGGGCGGGCTCGACGGGTCGTCACCTTGTCCCGGTGGGTGGCCTCGGCGGTGGGCACGAGGGTGTCAACGGGCATGGCGAATCCTCGGATCCAGGAGGCCGTAGAGCACTTCGACGGCGAGGTTGACCAGGACGTAGAGCGCGGCGATCAACAGCACGACGCTCTGCAGGACGACGAAGTCCTTGGCTCGTACGGCGCCCAACGCGTAGGTGCCCAGACCGGGGATGGCGAAGAGTTGCTCGATCACCACCGCGCCCCCGATCAGCACGCCGAAGTTGAGTCCGACCAGCGTGACCAGCGGTAGCAGGGCCGGGCGCAGCGCATGCCGCAGCAGGATCTCGCGCGGGGTCAGTCCTTGGGCTCGGGCCGCCAGGATGTAGTCCTGCCGGAGGGTCTCGATCACTCCGTTGCGCAGCACCCGGAAGTACACGGCGGCCAGTCCCAGGGCGAGCGTCACCGCCGGCAACATCAGGCTGCGCAGGGTCTCGCCGGCCCCCTGCGCCAGGGGTGTGTAGCCGGTGGCCGGGGCCCAGCCGAGGCGGACGGCGAAGACGTAGACCAACAGCACGGCGATGGCGAACTGTGGTGCGGCAAGCAGGAACGAGGATGCGCCGTTGGCGATCCGGTCGGCCGGTCGGCCGCGACGGTAGGCGGCCCACAGCGCCGCCGGGACGGCGATGGCCAGGGCCAGTGCCTCGGCGAGGAGCATCAGCAGCAGGGAGGGTTCCGCACGGTCGCGCAGCGCGGCGGAGACGCTCTGGCCGTTGAGCGGCGAGGTGCCCAGATCTCCGGTGAGGGCGGCGGTGAGCCAGTCCAGGAATTGCTCGATCGCGCTGTGGTCGGCCCCAATGCGGTGGTTGAAGGCGGCGGTCTGCTCCGGGGTCGCGGTCGGCCCCAGGACTGCGGCGGCGAGGTCGCCGGGCAGGATTCGCCCCAGGACGAAGGTGACGACCGCGACCGCGGCCAGGACGATCGCCGCCTGGCCGAGTCGACCGGCGAGGTAGCGTGCGTTCATCGGCTCAGCCACACGTCGGTCATCGAGAAGATGTCCACGCCGCGCGAGTCGGCGGGCGGCAGGTGTACCCGGTCGGAGCCGATGAACATGCCCATCTTGCGCACGACGGGAATGACCGGGACCTCGCGCGCGAGAGTGCCGACGATCTCCCGCGCGGTGGACAGGGCCTGTGCGTCGTCGGCGATCGGGGCGAGCTTGGCGAACAAGGCGTCCGTGTGCGGGTTCGCATAGCCGCTGAGGTTGCTGAACCCGCCGGAGACGAAACTGGGTTGGAGTCCGGAGACCGTTGTGGTGTCCACGAAGAACGGCCCCAGGAGGACGTCGAAGTTCCTTTGCTGGATGGCCTGGTTGAGGGTGGGGCCGGCCGCGGTGACCTTCGCGTCGACACCGACGTCCTTCCACATCTGTTGCAGCAGCAGCGCCTGGGTCAGGTAGGCGGGCAGGTCGGGGGCGAGGATGTCCACCGACACGGGTTTGCCGTACTCGGCGAGCAGTCGGCGGGCCGCGGCCGGGTCGTAATCCGGCACGGCGATGCCCTGTTGTGCCGGGTTGTCGTCGGCCAGCAGGGCCAGGGCGGGCTTGGAACCGTTTCCGTAGGCGGCCTTGTTGATCGCCTTGCGGTCGATGGCCGCGCTCAGTGCCGCGCGCACCCGCGCGTCGTCGAGGCCGGGGCGCTTGGTGTTGACGTTGAGACCCTCCGGTGCGAAGCCCTCGTTGAGTTGCACCTGTAGGTTCGCGCCGCGCGCCTGTTCGGCCAGGGTGGGGGTGGTGGCGACGGCCATGTCCAGCGTGCCGGACTGGACGGATTGCACGGCGCTTTGGGTGTCCGGGACGATCTTGATGAGGATCTTGTCCAGGTTGGCCTTTTCCGGGCGCCAGTAGGTGTCGTTGCGGACGAGGATGATGGCGCTGCCGGGGGCGACCCGTTCGAGGCGATAGGCGCCGGCGCCCACCGCCGCTCGGCCGAAGTTGTCGCCCTGGGCCCGAACGGCGGTGGGCGACGGGATCAGCGCCGCGGTCTGGGTAAGGGCCAGGACCGGGAACTTCGCCCACGGCTGGGTGAGGTGGAACACCACGGTGTGGGTGCCGGCCGTGCTCAGCGAGGCGATGTCGGTGACCACGCGCGGATCGCAGCCCAGACAGGTCTTGGTTTCCTGGAGGCGTTTGTAGTGGTCGACGACGGCTTGCGCGTCCAGCGGCGTGCCGTCGGAGAAGCGCACGTTCTCGCGCAGGGCGACGGTGAACGTGCGGTCCGCGTCGGAGGAGGTCGCGGACAGGGCCAGGACGGGGACGAGATTGCCGCGCCGATCCAGGTCGAAGAGCGGATCCATGATGGCGCGGGCCGCCGTGTAGTCGGTCATCGAGGTGAAGTTGGGCGCGGTGGGGTCCAGGGTCTGGTAATCGACCGGCATGCCCAGCAAAAGGGTGCCGCCACGGCGGGGCTCTCCGGTGGGCCCCGCCCCCGGGTGCGAGCCTGCACCGGGCCCGCCGCAGGCCGCGAGGAGCAAGGCCAGTGCGCCGGCGCCGGCCGCGATCGTGTGGCGTCTTCTCGGGTGGGTCAGGGGCGAACGGAGCATGAATTCCTCGCAGGGTCGTTCCGGGAAACCGGGATGGTCGATCGACCGGCGGCTCCGCACGGAATCGGGAAGCCGTCGGGACGGGTGCAAGAACGTCGACCGTCCGATCGGGTGTCGTTATGAATACTCGCTTTTCAGGTGTTCGACAAGAGTCGATTCTGCGGGGTTTCCCATCGAGACCGGAACGCAACATCAGGGCCGGTGAATTCGTTGCCTGAATTCAACGAGTGAATTCATCGATCGCACATCGGATCGCCGATTCTCGTGAAATGTGCAGGTCAGACATGATCCTTGGGTGAACCCGGCGAGGTTTTCCGGTTTGCGCCTTGAAGTCAAGGAGCGTCTTCGACGGCTCGCATCACAAAATTGTCGACATCCGTGAATTCGTGTGTTGTGCTGGTGGTCGAGCATTCAGAGGCAACCGGAGGTTCCCGTGTACGAGATTGATTTCGAGACCTCGTCCGGAAGGATTCGGGGAACATCCGAAGGCGGGCCCATTACTTTTCCCGGGATTCCGTACGGGTCGGCGATCGGCGGCGACAACGGCCCGCGGCTCGACGTTCGCACCCCGTTTGCGACGTGCGCGGCCCGGCGTCCGGTCCTGGTCTGGTTTCGCGGCGCGACCGCCCGGCCGGCGGACTGCGCCGGGCCGACCCACCATCCGGGGTTCCCGCTTCCCGCCGACGACGTGGTCCTGGTCGCCGTCGACCGGCACGGCCGCGCGCTCCGGAACCTGCTCGGGGCGCTGGATTGGGTCCGGAAAGACATCGCCGGGTTCGGTGGGGATCCGACGAACGTGACGATCCTCGGCGGCGGGCGTAACGCCCTGCGGGTCACCGACCTGTTGGCGGCGCCGGACACCCGCGGCGCGTTCCACCGGGCGATCGTGCACGAGCGTCCCGCCTCGATCCCGCCGACCGCCTTCACAACGGACGTCCCCCTGCTGATCGGCGCGCGCACCGACGATGCCGCTGCGCGCGAGTGTTCCGGCCGCAGGGCGCGC
>NZ_JBHZAV010000251.1:0-11903 GCF_042754445.1 Embleya sp. NPDC059213 | reverse complement strand
TCGCCAAGCTCGTCGCAACACTGGAATGACCACCGTGTTGCAACGATTGCTGGAATCCGCCTGTCCGTCACGCAGGTCGAGCAGGTTGACCCGGGCTTCGTCCGGGGCGATCACGGCTGCCGAGGTCCGCCGGGCCACGAATGATCCAGGGAGAGGCCGGGAGGGGCGCTGCCGCGGCTGCGAAGACTCGGGCGCGGGGGAGAATGGAACCGACGGGTGTCCTCCACACGAGGGAGAAAGGCCCGTGAACGAGGCGATTGACGTCGAGGACCTCGGCAAGCGGTTCGGCGCTGTGACGGCTCTCGAATCGGTGGACTTCCATGTCGCCGCAGGGACGGTTTTCGGCCTTCTGGGCCCGAACGGCGCGGGCAAGAGCACGGCGATCCGCATCCTGACCACGATCGCGCGTCCCACCGCCGGGCGGGCCTTCGTGCTCGGGCACGACGTGGTCCGCGATGCCGCCACGGTCCGGAGCATGATCGGGCTGGCCGGACAGTACGCAGCGGTCGACAAGAACCTCACCGGCCGGGAGAACCTGCGCCTGATCGGGCGCCTCACCCACATCCGGCGCTCCCGTGTCCGGGCCCGGGCGGCAGAGCTCTTGGAACGGTTCGACCTCGCGGAAGCGGGCGACCGCCCTGCCCGAACGTACTCCGGCGGCATGCGCAGGCGGCTGGACGTCGCCGCGGCTCTGGTCCCCGATCCGCCCGTGCTCTTCCTCGACGAGCCCACCACAGGACTTGACCCGCAAAGCCGCAATGCGTTGTGGGAGATGATCCGCGGCCTTGTCGCCGATGGGACCACCGTGCTCCTCACCACCCAGTATCTGGAGGAAGCCGACCAACTCGCCGAGCGGGTGGTGGTCATCGACCGGGGGCGGGTCATCGCCGACGACACGCCGGCTGCGCTCAAGGCCCGCCTGGGCAACACGGTCATCGAACTCGACCTGGAGGAGGCCGGCCGGGGAGAGTGGGCGGCGCAACTCGTGAGCGCTCGGTTCTCCACCCGCGCGGACGTCGAAGGCTCCCGATTGCGCTTGACGTCCCACGACGGGTCGCGGCCGCTGCTGGACATCCTGCGCCTCCTCGATGCACACGGTCTGGTGCCCGGCGCCGTGGCGGTCCACGAGTCCAGCCTCGACGACGTGTTCCTGGAACTGACCGGCCGCCGTGCAAACGCCGCCCCGGAGTCCGCTCGAACCTCTCCGGATGAGTCGTGACCAGGCCAGGCGCGTCCCCCGCGACAGTTGCCCGTAGCGGCCGGGCCGGCGGAGTCTCGGCGCCGTCGACGCGCGGAGCGCTGTCCCTCGTTCGTACCGCTCAGGACGGACTCGCCATCGCGTGGCGGAACCTGATCGCCCTGCGCCGAGTGCCACGGTTGCTGATCTTCTCCACCATCCAGCCGCTGGTCTTCGTGTTGATGTTCCGGTACGTATTCGGCGGCGTCGTACAACCGGCCCTGCACGGGGTCGATTACGTCGACTTCCTGATCCCGGGAATTTTTGTGCAAACCGCGGTGTTCGGCGCCATGAACACCGCGATAGGGCTCGCCACCGACATGGACACCGGCCTGATGGAACGGTTCAGATCCCTGCCCATGGCCCGCTCCGCGGTACTTGTCGGCCGCACTACCGCCGACCTCGCCAGGAACGTCTTCGTCGTGGCACTGATGGCCGCGGTCGGCTTCGCCATCGGATTCCGCATCCACGCCGGAGTCCCGGCCTTCCTCGGCGCCATCGTGTTGGTCCTGGCCTTCGGCTTCGCCATGTCGTGGATCTTCGCGGTGGTCGGCATGGCGGTCGGCGATCCGGAGACCGCCCAGGCCGCGGCCTTCCCCGTGCTTGCTCCGCTGGTCTTCGCGTCGTCGGCGTTCGTTCCCGTGGCAACCATGCCGGGGTGGCTGCAGGCCTTCGCGGAGCATCAACCGGTGTCGCGCAACGCCGACGCAGTACGCGCTCTCGTACTGGGCGGCCCCACCGCCACCGACGTCTGGCAGGCTTTGGCGTGGGACGTCGCAATCGTCGCCGTTTTCGCGCCGATCGGGGTATGGCTGTACCGCAGGGAACCCTAGACTCGGGACCTGACCCGTGCTCCGGGCGGACGCTCCGCGTGCTCGTATCGGCGGTGTTCGGTGTCGGTGGCCTTGTGAAGACGCCGCCGCTGTGGTCGGCGCAGGAGAATCCAAACTCGAGGCACTCGTCGTTTCGGCTCCCGACACGGATTGCGCGTCGAACTCCGGGGCAAGACGAGCGAGACCCAAGTGGTCCACCGCGCGATGCCGCGCGATCGCCCGGCCCGGGACATCGAGCACCGCACGACCGTTCGCGCGCTGCGGTCAACAGCCCAACGCATCGACTCGGGAAAGTCGTTCGGCGTCGAATGCAGTTCGATCGTCGCCGTGACGATTCACCCGACTGGTCCCTCGCAACGCCCCTCACCCTGTTTACCGGCTATGCCACGTTGGTGCTGCGTAGCAGCGGATGGCCACCGTCTGGTGCGGGCTCCACTGTTGCTCGACTGTGGCCATCAACTGCCAGCCCAGGCGCTCGTACAGGTCTGCCGCGGCCGTGTCGGACGTAACGACGTCGAGCACCGGATGCAGGCCGCGATGCCGTGCCTCCTCCACTGCTCGGTCGATCAGCACTGCGCCGATCCGATGTCCCCTCGCCTGCGGGGCGACGAAGAGTCTGCCGACCACGGCGGTAGCGCTCCGCCCCGCCCCGTGTCGCTCGCTCCACAGCCCCGGAGCCAGATCGCCTTCGCCGACCTGCGACAAGCAGACATGCCCGACCAGGCGCCCGTCGACTTCGGCGACCCAGGAGCCCAACAAGGGACCGCGTGACAGCCACTCGCCGGGCTGATCGGGCCAGTTCACCGGATAGCCGTCGCGCGCGTGGACTTCCGCGAGGACGCGCACACACTCCTCGATATCGCCATCCGCCCGCCGCCGGACGCGGTGGCTCGGCCGCTCGTCAGGCACCCCGGAGTTCTCGATGTTCACGGTGCAATGGGAACACAGGCCACAGAGTCGGAACCAGCCACTTCACGCCGCTGTTGGGGCGTGCCATTCACCGAACACGGCTACGTTCGTGTACGACTGGGGATCCACCCCGCGCGCTCGGTTGCCTTCGACCGCACAGGACAGCATGCCGGCTGCGGTCGCGCCGTCCTGGCTGATCGCCCGTACACCTGACCGGTTTGCAGGTTGTGCTGTTGTTGTCCGTGCCGGGTGCCCGGCGGTGCATGATCCGGTCGTGGACCATGACCTGCCGCGGCTGGGTACGCGTGGCCTGGAGCATGTGGTCCCGCATCGAGTCCGTCGACGGCGAACGCGGTGTCGCGGTCGTCTGCCACGATCAGTCCGTGGGCGCAGACTCGGCCACCTTGCGGCTCCTTCTCGACCGGCACGTCATGCCCGCGTCGGTACGGAATCGCCCGCCCCGGCGATCCACCGACGCCATCGGCCGGCTCGACGACAGCACCTCCACCACCGTTGCGCCGCTACACACCGTTCACCACGTCCGTCGTCGCGGGACGCCGGCGCGGTCGACGTCCACTGGCGGGTCCACGACCTCGCCCAGGACTGTGTCGATCAAGGCGGCAGCACCCGACCCGTGATGATCGACCCACCAGCACGCAAGGACTGAGCCCGCGGTGCCGGGCAGCGGCCCCGAGAACACGAACCAGTCCGTTCTCGGTGATGCGGCGTAACCGGTCCCTGGTCCGTCAATCGACGCCGGGCGGCCGGTCGCCCGCCTCGGGATCAGTGGTGGTCAGTGGTAATCACAGCCACCGTCCAACACGTGTCGTGTCCGGGCTGGTCAAGACCCTCGCCGCCCCGATTCCGCACCAGCGACGCGCCAAGCTCACCGGCGCCCGCGTCGCCACGACACCGCTGGCTCCGCCACCGTCCCAGCCGCGACGGGCCGTCCGGCGGGTCGGCGCCGACGGCACCTTCGCCGTCGCCCGACCCCGGGGCCTGCAAGTCGACAACTCTCCCCCGGCGCAGCGGCCCGGCGGCCCCCCAGCAGACCGGACACGAGCAACTCCGGGACCACGCCGCAGGAACCGGGCTGCAGCACGGTGTGCGCACGGGCGATCCCGGCGGGGGCGGCGTTCCCGACTTCCGGCCGAGGGCGGTGGGGTGCGCGTCGTCCGGGTGGATTCGGCGCAGCGTCTTGACGCTTACGTTCCGGGATTTCTAGGGTGCGTTCAGTAGCCGCTCGGAAGGTGGTTCGCGATGCCCGGTGATCATGGCGGTCCGCCCGCTCCGATTCAGCCCCCGCAGCCGGATCCCAATCCGACTCCGGGGGATCCGTCCAAGGACGGCAGTACGCCTCCCGGGCCCGGTCAGCGGCGCAAGCCGTGACGGTGGTCGGATCCGATTCCCTGGCGGCCCTGCTGGCGGACAAGAGTGTGTTGCCGGACGGGTGGCGGCCGGTGTTCGAGCGCGTCGCGCGGGAGGAGTTCGTCCCCGATCGGGTCTGGCCCGAGGACGGCGACGTCGTCGTCGACCGCCGCCGTGACCCGAAGGCGTGGCGGGCGGCGGTGTATTCGGATCGTGCGTTGGTGACCCAGTGGGACGACGGCCGGCATGCGGGCGACGGCGCGGGGCGGTTGGCGACGTCGTCGGCATCGGCGCCTTCGACCGTCGCCGAGATGCTGTTCGACCTCGATGCCCACCCGGGCATGCGGGTGTTGGAGATCGGGACCGGGACCGGATACAGCGCCGCGCTGCTGGCCGCGCGCGGCTGCGAGGTCGTCTCGGTCGAGATCGATCCCGAACTCGCGGAGCAGGCCCGGGCGAATCTGGCGCGGGCCGGGTACGGCGACGCAGTCCGGGTCCTCACCGGCGACGGAACCCTCGGACACCCCGGCGCGGGCCCCTACGACCGGGTCCAGGTCACCGCCGGTGTGCGCCGCATCCCCGCGGCGTGGATCGAGCAGGCGAGGCCGGGGGCGGTGATCGTCATGCCCTGGGGCACCGACCACACCACCGGGGACTGTTCCCTGCGCCTGGTCGTCGACGCGGACGGGCGCAGTGCGAGCGGGCCGTTCACGATGGCCACCGCGTTCATGAAACTCCGCCGCCAACGCCCCGATCGCCGGCACTACGGCGCCGCGTCGCTCCCCTCCGACTGGGCCGAGGCCGCCGTCGCGTCCACGACCTCGCTCGGCTGGAACGACGTGGTCGCCGGGCCGTTCGACCCCGTCGGCTTCGTCCTGGGACTGCACGTACCCGACTGCCTCGCCCAACCCGCCCCGGACGGACACGGCGGCGGAACCCTGTGGCTGCACGCCGCGGACACCGGCCACGGACACTCCACCGCCGCCGCCGGATTCGCCCCCGGCCACACCCCCAACATTCTGCAGAGCGGGCCGCGACGCCTGTGGGACGAAGTGGAGACGGCGTGGTGCTGGTGGGACGGGCAAGGACGCCCCACCGTCCACGACTTCGGCCTCACCGCCACCCTCACCACGACCACCGACACGGCCGCCGTCGAGCAACTCGCGTGGTACCGCGACCGAAACCACCCACTCGCGCCGTTGGTACACGACGTACGTCCCGCCAGCACGGCAACGGTGAGCACCGGGGCGTGAGGGCCATATACCTCGGCCATCGTCGGGCCTGACTCGGGCGAGTCGCCGAACCTGCCCACATCGTCGTCACAGGCGTTCGAGGATGTTGCGCAGGATGCTCTCCACGGACCGCGTGTCGCCCGGGTATGCGGTGGGTGTTCTCGCCGGCCGTGGCCAGGAGCGCGTCGCGGGTGATCTCGGGATCGAGTTGTCCGCTCTCCATCGCGTCGAGAACGGGACTCACCACAGAGTGCACCGCCCCATCGATGGGGAACCGACCGCGTGCAAGGGCCTCGAGAGCTGCGGTGACGTCGAGCAGAAGCAGGGTCCGGCTTCGGTGGCGCGGCTGTGGTGCGGGTGTGGCGTGCGCCGGCGGCCTGGGGACGGCTTTGTCCGGTCGGTGGAACATCTCGTCGGTGATCGCGGGGCCGGCCACGAGGAAGTCGGCCAGGTTCCGTGCCCGTGACTGGTCCGGTACTTCCAGTCTTTCCACGCGCACGTGCGGCGGAAGGGCGGGGAGAATGTCACGGAGTTGGGTGCGGGTCTCCATCAGGACGGTCAGGGCGGAGTCCAGGCCGTCGAGGAGCTCGCGTGCGGGGGTGAGTGTGGCCACCGGGGTGCCGCTCGCTCCGTCCAGGATCGCGACGCCGCCCGCCCAGTCGGGGGCATGCGCGCCGAAGACGAGTTGGACGCACAGTTGTTCGCGCTCGGCCCACGCGTGCACGGCGTCGCTGAGTTGCTCTCTCCGCAGGGGCGAATAGAAGTGCCAGTGTCCGGCCCGATCGGCCAGGTTCTTCCTGCGTCGGGCGTGCTCGTCAGCCGCGCGTTGACGTTCGGATGCGGCGTCGGTCTCGGCCTTTCGTGCCTCGGCCTGCGCGACGAGCGTGTCGCGCTCGGCGGCCTCGACGTGGGCGTCGGTCTCGGCCGTCTCCCGCTCCAGGGCGATGTAGTGGCGGGCCGTCCACCACAGCGGGGGCGGCGCCGTGGGAGCGTGGCGGGAGCCGCGTCCTTGGTGGGGGGGTGACCATCGACTTCAGGACCCAGCCCACGAATCGGGACAGCGGTACGCCCTCGACCGGCTCCCACCACCGGCGCGGCGGCGCGCCCGGCGTCGGGTCGGCGAACGTGACGAAGCGGCGCAGCCCGTGGGTGAGGGTCCACGTCGTGGTGGTGTCGGTGGGGGTGGGTGTGGCTTCGACGGCGGGGACCGCGTCGAGCCAGGGGGCGGGAGGTGTACCTGATGCGCGAGCGGGTGCGACCCAGCACACGGTGACGTCGTCGCGGGCCAGGTTCGCGGTTCTCGCGTGGATGGCGTCCACACGGATGGGCGACAGTTGGGCCTCCCAGGCCATGCGATGGGTGCCGTCGGGGGAGGTCGCCAGGACGTCGGCGCGCCATGAGCCGTCGGCCGCGGCCACCTCCAGGCGGGCGAACCAGCCCGCGTCGCGGACCGCGGTGAGCAACTCCAGTTTCAGGAGATGGTGTTCGAGGGACTCCTCGGCAAGTCGGCAGCACGGGGCGCCGGGGTCGTGTGCGAAGAACCGCAGGCCGCGTGGGGAGATCTTGGCGTGAGAGCCGTGCGCGCAGCCCGGGCACGTCAACGGCGCCCGGGGCCGCGCAAGATGGACCTCGCCCCAGCGCCGCCCGCACCCCAGGTCGGGCAGGGTCGCGTCCAACACGCCCCACTCCCGGTGAACCGCCGTGAACGCCACCGTGATCCCCCCGCCCCGTCGAACCGGGTGTCGGGCCGTCACCGCGCACCGGTGGCGATCCGATGCCACGCCTCACGCGCCGGCGGTCCTTGCCCCATCATCGCCTCCGTCACCGACATCGGGCATGTCGTCGCCGCAAGGCGTGCGTCGGGGTCCCGACCCGCCCCGCCGGGATTGATCCCGCCGACATGGGGACGTTCGAGCCGGATCGTGCGTGGGTCAACGCTCTTCGTCGTGCTCCCGGCGTCGGCGTGCGCGGCCTGCGTTGTCGAGGGCAATGTCGGCCTGGTTCGGCGCGCCGGCTCGGGTGTAGAGGTTCGCGGCCTCCTTGAGTGCATCCTCTGCGGCCTCGTAGTCGGCGCGTTCGACCGACAGTAGGCCGATCTCGTTGAGTGATTCGGCGGTCCCGAACAGATCGCCCTGCCCCGTGAAAAGGATCTGTGCCTGCCGCCAGGTGTGCATGACTTCGTCGTGTAGGCCCGCTTCGGCCAGGGCTCGGGCCTGATTGCCGATCGACTGCGCCAGGGCGCGAGGGAGGTCGAGATCGCGGTTGATGCGGGCGGCTTCCTTCTGGGCGGCCGCCGCCTCGTCGAAGCGTCGGCTTTGGCACAGGACGAGGCCGATGTTCTGCCACGACCGTGGCTGGCCTTCGAGGTCGTCCATGGCCAGGAACAGGGCACGGGCCTCGATGTGGGCATTCTCGGCTTCGTCGGGCCGGTGCAACTCGCCGAGGGCGATGCCGAGATTGTCCAGGGCATAGGCCTCGCTGCGGACGTCGCCCTCCTCTCGGAGGAGGTCACGCGCCTTACGGTGCGAGTGGACCGCCTCCGTGAAGCGCCCCAAGTCTCGCTGGACCACCCCGATGTTGTTCCAGGTGGTGGCGAGTTGATGCGTCTCGCCGAGTTCTTCGAAGATCCTGACAATCGACGCGTAGGCGGCTTCGGCCTCGGCGAGTTCCCCGCGTCGACGCCGGATGATCGCGATGTTCCCCCGGTTCAGGGCCTGCGCGCGGAGATCCCCGAGGTTGCGCGCGCCGAGCGCGCGCTGCTGGTGCTCAAGGGCTTCGGAAAAACGTCGGGCGTGGCGCAGGGCCAGACCGAGTTCGGCGTGCATGTTCTGCTGCGCCGCGCGAGCGTCGAGCTGCCGGGCAGCGGCAAGCCCGTGGCCGGCGAGAGTGATCCATACGTCGACGCGTCGGGCACGAATGAGGTACATGCCCAGGCAGGCGGCGAGTTCGACGGCAATGGCCGGGTGACCCAGGGCGTCGGCGCGGGCGGCGACGGCAAAAAGGTTGTCGCGTTTCTCGTCGAGCCAGGCCATGGCCTGTCGCACGGTCTCGAATCGTGGCGGCGCGATGGCCGGTCCACCCAGAAGCGGTACCGCAGCGCGGACGTGTTCGCAGTAATGGCGGAGTAGGCGAACGATGGCCGGGCCATCGTCTGTGGGTGCCTGTTCGGTGGCGTACAGGCGCAGCAGGTCGTGCATGGACCAGCCTTCGCCGTCGATGTCGAGGAGGTGTCGGCGGGCGAGTTCGCGAAGGACGCGTGTGGTGTGTTCTTCGGTGGTGTCGAGCAGCGCGGCGGCTGCGGACGTGGAGATGTTCGGGCCGGGGTCGAGGGCGGTCAGGTGGAAGGCCCGGGCGTATTGGGGATTCAGGCGGCGATGGGAGAGTTCGAACGCGGCGCGCACGGCCAGGGTGCGGCCTTCGGCGTCCTGGTCGTCGTAGGCGACGGTGTCCAGGCGGTGTGTCTCGTCGGCGAGGTCCTGTGCCAGGGCGGCCAGGGTGCGTCCGAGGTCGTCCAGGAGCAGCGCGGCGACGATCCACAGCGCGAGGGGAAGGCCTGCGCAGGAGTCGGCGATGGTCGAGGCAGCTTCGGGTTCGCGGTCGACGCGGTCATCGGCGGTTCGGTGGCCTCGGTCGCGGCCCAGGGTGCGGTCGGCGGCGGCCTTCGGGAGGGGTCGGGGTTGCTGTCCGGTACGGGTCCAGCGCTCTCGTGATGGTCGTGCGGTGTGTGGTGCGAAGTCGCGTGAGGTGTCCGGAATCGACAGCGGTGACCGCGGGCCCGGAATCCCGCCGGCCGGCATCGGATCGTCGACTCGATTCGGTGGACCGGGTTCGACCGCGCCACCCTCCCGCCGGTGCGACACCGGGCCACCCGGTCCTCGCGTGCGAAATCCGGGGCGTCGACGGGTGGTCGGGGGATACGGTGGGCGTGGCCGCCGTCCGGCCGGCCCCCGCCGGGCACGTCGCGCCGGGCGTCCCCGGTTCCGCGCTCGGCGCACGACGGTCGCAAAACGTGCGCCGGCGCCCGGGGCGTGTTCGCCGAACCCGGCCCCTTCTCCTTCTCCTGCACACACGCGCACGTCGTGGGCCTTCCCGGCACCGGCCGCGCCCCGATCCGGAGGTCCCGTGCCCCTGCCCCGCCTCGCACGTTCCGCCCTCGCGGCCTCGGCCGCCCTCGTCACGGCGACGACCTCGCTCGCCTGCACCCACGAGTCCGCGTCCGCCGCGCCACCGCTCGCCGACCTGCCGCCCGTGCTCGCGGGAGCCACCCGGGTCGTGGCCGACGGACGCGGCGCCGACCCGACCGTGCGCCTGGACGGCGCCGAAGGCCGCGAACCCGTCATCGGACTACGGGACTACATCAGCTTCCTCGCCGCCACCGACATGACGGACCGCCAGGGCGCCTACTACCTGTTCCCGATCCAGAACGGCGCGGACCCCCACCCGAACCGCATCGTGGTGGTCACCGCCGAACGCGGCCCCACCCCCGCCTCGGACGTGTTCGCGAAACTCTCCGACAGGATCGAGAAGGTGCAGGAGGGCGTACCGCTCGACCCGGGCGAACAGCACATCCTCGAACCCGGCAACGGCGGCCGGATCACCTGCGACCACCTGCCCGCCAAACCCGCTCCCGACAGTCGCACCCCGCCGCGGCGGGCGTACGCCTCCTGCACCTGGGCCGACCGCGACCACCTCGTGCGCGTCAACTCCTCCGACACCGACATCCCCGCCGTCCGCGCCATGATCGACACCATCCGCACCGCCGTCCCCACCACCACGCCCCGCTGAGCACCCCCCGACGCACGCGCACCGCAGCGGAACCGGGACGATCCGGGTGCGGCCAGGCACGCGCACCCGGCCGCGTTCCCTCGGTCCCGGTACCGCGCGCTCGTGGCATCCGGGAGCGAGCCGACGCGGGCCCGCAGCCGCGGACCACTCACGGCTCGGACGGAGCGCGGGGCGGTGACGCGTTCGGCCGACCCGGAAGGTCGGCCCGTCTTCTTGCGTGGTCGGGCCGCGTCGTTGCCGCCCTTCGTGCGGCCGGGGTGCGTGTCTCCCGGACGCGGTAGCCTCCGCCCGTGACCCACAGCCCGCCGCCCGAGGCGTTTCCCGAACACCGGGTGATCCTGGATGACACCGACTGGGCTTCCTTGATGGCCTCGCACGGGAACGGCGGTTTCCTGCCCGCCGCGCTGGCGCGACTCCTCGACGCCGACCCCGCAGTCCGGGCGGCCGCCTCGGAGGAAGCGCTGATCGGGCACCAGAACACCATCTACGAAGCCACCGTGCCCGTCGCGCGGTTCGTCGCCGCGGTCCTCGATCATCCGGCCACCGCGGCGGGCGAGGACGACACCGCGACGGACGGGGGCGCGTCACGCCCGCCGACTCGCGCGGTACTTCTGGAGTGGCTCGGCGACACGGCATTCGACGCCGACGACGAAACCGTGGCCTGCGGCAACCGACGCCTCGAAGGCCGTTACCTCGACATATGTACGGACGTGAGGGCCTTCCGGGACCTTCGCCCACGGTTCTTCCGTGCGGTCCGGCCGTTCCTCGACGCGGACGACCCCGCCGTTCGGGACGCGGCCGTCCTCGCCGCCATCCCGCTGGCGGAACACCCCGACCTCACCGGCCACCACGACGAACTCGCGACGCACACCCGCCGCCTGCTCGCCACCAGCACCGACCGCTACACCCGCGACCGCGCGCTGGACGCGCTCGGAAGCTGGGGCCACGACGTCAGCGCTCTGGAGAACCCCGACGACGTCGAAGCCCGTGAGGCCTACGCCCGTTTCCACGCAGAGCGCGAAAACCCCGGCGATCGGGGCGGCTGCGCCGACGATCCGCCCTTCTGATGGCTCAGCGGCGAGCCTGGGCGCATGAGCGCAAGGGCCCGCCGGGCGAGGTGGAAGCCTGCCGCCCTTCCGGGACTTCGATCCCCCGGGTCGGACCGGCTCCACCTCGACCTGCCCTGCCGGGCAAAGCCAGCCAGAACGCACCTTGCCGCGCCGCCCTCGACAGCGCGAGATGTCCCGGAGGCTCAGCCGGCGCTCCCTCGGCTTCGGTGCCCGTAGCGGCTCAGGTCCGCCGAACGCCGCCCCGGGGGGTTGGAGGTCGGCGTAGGGGTGCCGGCGGGCGCCGGTGCCGTGGACCAGGACGCGCCGCGGTTGGGCGGGGGTGCGGGGCGGGCGCGCCGAGCAGGTCGAGGGCGGCCCGGGGGCCGTGGTCGCGTCGGGCGGCGGCGATCTCGTCGAGGTCCCACGCCATGGCGGCGACGATCGTGCGTCGGCGGCCGCGGACCTGGACCTTGCCGCGGATCAGCAGCAG
>NZ_JBHZAV010000250.1:0-11922 GCF_042754445.1 Embleya sp. NPDC059213 | reverse complement strand
CGGGGTGCCCCCGCGGGGGTGTCGGTTGACACCGGGGGGGTCTCACCGGACACCGGCTCGTGGGGTCCGCGGGGCAGTTAGCGGACGATGGATCGCACGGCGGGGAGGGCGTCGGAGACCACGAGGTGTCCGGCTTCCTCACCGATGCCCATCACGACCGCCAGGAGCAGGGTGCCGAGTCCGGTGTAGGCCCATCGGCGTCGGCGGGGGCGGACACTGACCGGCTCGGGTCGGTCGTGGCAGCATGGGCGTGGTTCGTCGGTGGGCATTTTTTGGTCCCCATCTGTCGGATCGGTGTGAATGGCGGCTCCCGGCTGCAACCGGGGGCCGTCGCCTTTTTCGGCGGCGGCCCGCTGAACCACACACCGCAGACTAGCCACACCAACGACGGTCCACGCGCGCCGAGTTGGGCGAGCAGCGGGCTTCTGACCTGCACTGACGAAGCGGTCGGTGTCGCGAGTGCTCGTGGTGCGACGCGGCGTCCGACAGGGTTCACGGCACCCGCGCCGGTGCCGCCGCCGGCGCCGCCGGTACTGCCGTCAATCGCCGCCGGTACCGCTGACGCTGTTGGCGGCAATGTGGGCGGCACCGCCAATCGCGCCGCTGTCGCCGTCGTCGAGCGGCGCCACGCCGCCGCATCGCCGCCGGTATCGCCGGTGCCGCTGACACTCCGGCGCGGCGGGGCGGCACACGGCCGACGGCGAACTCACGGTGCCGACAGACGACCTGCGTCTCCATCGTGCTGACGCCCGTCGGACGATGCCGCTACCGCCGCCGGTGCGCGGTCGACGCCGACCGCCCGCGAACGATCGCCGTCGGCGATCGTCGACGGCCGCTGACGGGCGCCAGCGCCACCGTCAGCGATCCGCGCCGACCTCGACCCGGCGGACGTGGAGCCGTAGGACGCGCCGTCACGCGCGACGCCGTGACGGTCCCGACGATCGCGGTCCACACGTCCGCCGGCGTCCATCCCCCGAGTGTGCAACACACCGGACCGTCCCGCGCGGCGACCACGGCGACGTCACGTCATGAAAACGGACGTTTTTGCACCGAAGACGCGGGGCCGTGGCGAACGCTTTCCGCGCGCCCCGACCGGTGGGCGTCCCGCGTCAGGTCCGGCCCGACCCCCCTGGACATGGCCTTCGTCTACGACGCCCCGCGCTCGATCGAGGCATGGGCAACAGCCCTGGTCCCGCCCGCCGACGCCTAGAACCCGCCCACCGAGGCGACGTCGCGCGTACCGGCGCGTCGATGAACGCGGATACCTGCGCCGCGACTTCGACCGAACCCGACACGAAAACGGTGCGCGTCCGGCCGGGCCGGGTCAGCTCGGGAAGACGTCCTGCCACTCGGTCACGACCTGCGCGATCCGCGACGACGCGCCGGCCGCCGCGGTGATCGATGCCAGGGCGGCGCGGGCCCGGTTCAGCCTTCGGGGTTCGTCGGGCACGGCCGCGGCCTCCGCGACGTCGGCGACATGGTCGAGCAGTTGCGCGCGTACCTCGTCGGTGAGGTTCGGATCCTCCTGGACCGCCGCGCTGAGTTCGCTCACGGCGTCCGCGGTCCGCGCGTCCCCACGATCGATGATTCCCGCCATGGTCGAGTTGATGATCCGCAACGACTCGGCCGTGTTGATGACCCCGACGTTTCCGTTGACGACGATCCCGTCGAGCTTCTTCCCCTGGCCCGATCGATCCGCGTATTCCGGCATGCGCTTCAACACCTCCAGTAGATAGTTCATGGAAAAGGCCATGCACACGAGGTGGAGCTGGGCCCGGAGGCGGGGATCGGCCGTGCGCTCGTCCCATGTCGTCACCGACTCGAACCATTCGATCGTGGCCTTCCGGAATCGCGCGGGCACCTCGCCGGTGAGGAATCCCTCAAGGAGCCATGCCCCGAACTCGGTCTCCTGTGTACCGATCAGTGACGGGTCGACGGACAGGGCTTCGAATCGACGGCTCTGCCGCGTGAGGAAGTCCGTGATCTGTTCGGCGATGGTCGACGCCACCACGTCGTGTTTGAAAATCGCGTACTCGGGAGGCTGTAGGCGTGGCCTCGGAGGCTGCTTCAGGAACGTCGCGAGTCTGTCATTGGCCGAGGCGAGTTCCGCCTGAAGGTTCGGCAGGTGCTTCTCCCATTGCCCGGCATGCAACACCGGTTGGCCGGGTTCGAAGGCCAGGGCAGGGGAGTAGACGTCCCTGATGATGCCCTCGGTACGACGCACGACGGCGTCCAGTCGATCCGCCGCGTCCCGATCGAAAGGACGCACCAGTGTGCGTCGCGCGTCCGCCCACGCGTGGATGCGCACGACGCAGGGCATCGTCCCCAAAGTCGGTCGTGAGCCGTGTTGGACGGGACCCCAATCGTGCGGAGGGTACATGTCCTGGAAACGAAAGCTTCCTCGGTCGAAGCCTTTGACGACGAGTGCCCGCAGGCACGCCGCGAGCGACTCGCCCTCCTTCGAGGTCATCTCGACGAGCCCCAGGGCGATCCGTTCGAAGACCCCGTGGGCCTGCTTCGCATCGGGTATGGCCACGACGAAGTCGGAGGAGACACGGACGCGAACGGTGCGCAGGCGCTCCAGCGCGGGGCTCGCCGATGCCACCTCGGAGGCCGGTCCGGGGCGGTACTCGCCGATCTTCGCGTGGTCCGGAATCCCGAAGCGACGCTTCGTCCAATCCGCGACCTGGGCATTCGCCCTTTCGTCTTCGATCGCCGCTGCGGCACGCGCCTGCTCGGCCTGCTTCTTGCCCTTGGCTTTCCGCCGGTCCGGCTCCGACTTGTCCCAGAGGAATACCCCGCCGGCGATGACACTGCCCCAGATGAACAGGTTGCCGAGCCCTTCATCCGTCGAACCCAGGACGACCAGCGCGACACACCAGAGAATCGCTACGACGCAACCGTTCTCCTTCATGTGCCCCCCGGTACACGGTTGATGGGCTCCGACGACATCGTGGCACGTGTCGACCCATCAGGGGCACCACTCGCCTCGATCGACCGGGCCCTCGCACGCCGACGAGCCGTCCACGACGGTGTTCTCGTCCCGGCCACGAGGACGTACCCGGTGCCTCCGGCCGAGGAGGCAACTGTCAGGGCGACCCGAAGCTCGACGAGGGCCTGACCGAGGCGCTGGGCGTACGCGGTGGTCCCGAACTCCTTCCTGTGACGCATCATGAGCACGTTCAGGTGCTCGTAGGAGGGTTCGGGATTGCCGGCCACGGCGTACAGCGCAGCCTTCACCTCTTCGGGAAGGTCGGCGGCTCGACCGACCTGGGGGTTGATGCGGCTCGCGGCGAGGTGGATCTCCTCGTACACCGCGCGCGGCACGATCTCCCACGGCTGAGCCTGCGTCTCGCCGCCCGCGCCCCCGACGGCCGGCGTCTGCGGCGGAAGGGTCAACAGCATGTCGTGGGGCGCGTTGTCGGGCACAGGGGTGTCCGCCGGCGGGGCGACGACGTACGGTTCACCGGGCACACCCCGCGACATCGATCGTCGGCTACGCACACTGGCCTTACCGCGCGCAGCGGCGAATACCGCGGGCTCCGAATACATGCCGGTTACCAGCTATCCGAGCCGACCTGGATCTTGCGGACGTCGAGCCGTAGGGCGCACCGTCACAGCCTCCCACTGCTCGGGACGTCGCTCCCGGGTGACCTGTTCGAGCGCCGGACGCTCACGCCTGTTCGAGCCTGGACCGCGGTAACCACCCGGCGGGTGGCCGTCATTGCCGTGCTACGTGGACAGCGCCCGTTCCAGGCCGACTCGCACCGCTGCGATCAACGGATGACCGGGGCTGAGGACCCGCTCGGCGTCGGCGAGGGTGCGTTCGTACAAGGGGATCGCCCTTCCCGGATCGCCTGCCGACCGGTACGCGCCGGCGAGGTTGTTGCGCGAGGTCAGGGTGCCGGGGTGGTCGATGCCCAATACCCGCTCCCGCTCCGCGAGATTGCGTTCGTACAGCGGAATCGCCCGCCCAAGTTCCCCCGCCGACCGGTAGGCGCCGGCGAGGTTGTTGCGGGAGTTCAGCGTGTCGGGGTGGTCGATGCCCAGTACCCGCTCGAAGTCGGCGAGGGTGCGTTCGTGCAGGGGGATCGCCCTCCCCGGATCCCCCGCCGACGTGTATGCGAGCGCGAGGTTGTTGCGGGAGTTCAGCGTGTCGGGGTGGTCGGTGCCCAACACCCGCTCCCGCTCCGCGAGGGTGCGCTCGTGCAGCGGAATCGCCCGCCCGAGATCCCCCGCCGACGCGTAGGCCCGCGCGAGGTCGTCGTTGGAGATCAGCGTGTCGGGGTGGTCGGTGCCCAATACCCGCTCCCGCTCCGCGAGGGTGCGTTCGTGCAGGGGGATCGCCCGCCCCGGATCCCCCGCCGACGCGTACGCCCGCGCGAGGTTGTTGCGGGAGTTCAACGTGTTGGGATGGTCGACGCCCAACACCCGCTCGAAGTCGGCGAGGGCGCGTTCGTGCACCGGGATTGCCCGCCCCAGGTCCCCCGCCGACGCGTACCCGAACGCGAGGTTGTTGCGGGAGTTCAGCGTGTCGGGGTGGTCGATGCCCAACACCCGCTCTCGCTCCGCGAGGGTGCGTTCGTACAGCGGGATCGCCCGGCCCAGGTCCCCTGCCGACGCGTACGCGAGCGCGAGGTTGTTGCGGGAGTTCAGCGTGTCGGGGTGGTCGGTGCCCAGTATCCGCTCCCGCTCCGCGAGGGTGCGTTCCTGCAGGGGGATCGCCCGCCCCGGATCCCCCGCCGACCGGTACGCGCCGGCGAGGTTGTTGCGCGAGGTCAGGGTGTCGGGGTGGTCGATGCCCAACACCCGCTCCCGCTCCGCGAGGGTGCGTTCGTACAGCGGGATGGCCCGCCCCAAATCCCCCACCGACTCGTAGGCGTGCGCAACATTGTGACGGGCAGTCAGTGTCAGGGCGTTGTCGGTACCCAGCACCCGCTCGAAGTCGGCGAGGGTGCGTTCGTGCAGGGGGATTGCTCGCCCCGGATCCCCCGCCGACTCGTATGCGGCCGCGAGGTTGCCGCGGGAGATCAGGGTGTCGGGGTGGTCGGCACCCAACACCCGTTCGGAGTCGGCGAGGGTGCGTTCGTACAAGGGGATCGCCCGCCCGAGATCTCCCGCCGACTCGTACGCGCCGGCGAGGTTGTTGCGGGAGTCCAGCGTGTCGGGGTGGTCGGCCCCCGACGCCCGCTCGCGGGCGGTCACGGCGCGTTGGAGGCCGAGGATGGCGGGGGCGAGTGCGCCTTGCCACTGTCGGTAGCTGGCCGCGCGGTCGAGGGCACGGGCGGTGTGGGCGGTGTCGTGGTCGGGGGCGTGCCGGCGGGTGAGGGCGTCGACGTGCGGGAGGAGGGTTCGGCAGGTGGACAGGTTCGCGGGGTGTTTGACGTCGGTGGGGAAGGCGATGGCGAGGAGTGCGGCGGCGCTGTCGCGGGCGTGGGCGATGTCGTCGGATCGGCGGTGGGGGTCGTCGGGGTCGGGGGTGCGGGCGTGGGTCTGGACGAGGCGGTGGACGGTCAGGGTGCCGTCTCGGTTGTCGGTGATCATGCTGTAGGCGACGAGTCGGCCGATCGCGGCGGTGAGTTCGGGTGGTCCGGCGAGGGCGTCGAGGAGGTCGCGGGGGATGTTTTCGGGGGCGTACCAGGCCAGGATCCGCAGCAGCTCTGCGGCGAGGGGGGTGTCGGCGAGGCGGTCCAGGGTCAGGTTCCAGATGCGGGCGACGGTGCGTCGGGAGTCACCGCCCGTGGGGGCGGCGGCGAACATCGCGGCGGGCCATCGGTCGAGCATGTCGAGGTAGGCGAGCGGTGCGGTGCCGGTCTCCGCGCAGTACGCGGCGGCCTGTTCCACCGCCAGCGCCAGGTGCCCGAGTTCCGCGCACACCGCGGCGGCCCCGTCGACCTCGCGCGGCCCTTGGTGGGTGAGGATCCGGGTGAACAGGTCGAGGGCATCGGCCGATTCCAGAACGCCCAGTCGGATGGTGGTGGCGTGGCGGTGCCAGCCGGTCGCGCGACGGGTGGTGACCAGGACCCGGCCCCGTCCCGCGACCCGGTCGAGCAGCGGGTCGATGTGGGCGGGGTCCTCGACGTTGTCCAGCACGAGCAGCCAGTCATCGTGCCCGGCGAGCCACGCGAAGGCGCGCTGAGTCTGCAACTCGGCGGGCAACCCGACCAGCCCGGGGTGCAGGGCCCGCGCGAGCGCGCTCAATCCCGCGTCGACCTTCGTCGGATCCTCGGCGGTGATCCACCACCGCACCTGCTCGCCCCGGTGCGCGGCCCAGTGTGCGGCGAGCGCGGACTTGCCGACCCCGCCCAGCCCGTGCACCGCGTGCACGACAACCTCACCGGCTCGGGCGAACGCCGCCTCCAGCGCGCCCAGTTCGCCGGCGCGGCCCACGAACGGCACGACGCGGCGAATGTTCGACACCCCCGCACGAGCGGCGACTTCGGGGATCGGCGCGTACGCCTCCGGCGGCAGCGCGAACTCGGCACGGATCGCCACCGGGTTGACCAGGTCGCGCCCCGCCGCGTTGGACCCCGCCGTCGCCGAGACACCCGGCGCCGCAGTGGGAGCGTCGGCGGCCCGCCTGCGGCGGCGCCACCGTGTCACGGGCCGCGGTGCGCGGTCGGATCGGTCATGTCCCCGCCTGCGGCGTTCGACCCACCCGACGCGAACACACCCGACCCCGCAACCGCGGGCGGGCCCGAAGCGGAACCGGTGTCACGGGCCGAGGGATTGCGCATGTCCCCACCCGCCGCGTTCGACCCGCCATCCGCAAACACCGTCGTCGACCCGGAACGCAGCAACGCCGCCACCGACACCCACGTCGACGCGATACCCACCACCGCCCCCACCACACTGCCCACCGCGGCCGCCGTGTCGAGATCGGCAACCACCGGCATCACGACCAACCCGACCGCCGCCACCACACCGACGACCGCCACAACCACCAGACACGCCTTCCGCCAACCCGTCACACACCCATCGTCGGACCACAGGCATGATCAAGTCTCGGGAACGAGCGGCGACACGGGCAAGGAACGGGTCGGGCCGGGTCTCCGGCGGTGCGACAGGGACATCGACCGGGCGACCGTCGTGCGGCGACACGACGGACCGGCAAGCGGGCAGCGCCAGACGCCGTGTCGGCACGACCCGGCGCGTTCGACGGCAGCCCAGACGTCGACATCACCGATGCGCGCCAGCGCAGCCGGCTGCGGAGCACGGGCGGCGCGGGCGCGGATCGACATGTCAGGCAGACGTCGTCGCGACCCGATCCGGCCCAAGCGCCACCATCCCGACCGTGATGAGCCGACCTCTCATCCGAATACCGCGTGGTCCGAATACGTACCTGTTACCAGCTATCCGAGCCGACCTGGATCCGACGGACCTGGAGCCGTAGGACGCGCTGGCACCACCGCCTCCTACGAACCGAAAACCGGCCGATCACGTCCGCGTCCGCAGGAGTGTGGTCGGCGCGGGCGTCGAATCGTGGCGCCCCGGCGTCCGGTGCGTCCGGCATTTGGCGATTACGCGGTGAGGAGCCGGCGTCCACGATCATCGAGCACGCTTCACTCGGGTACGGAGAAGGCCACGTACAGCGGTGTCGCCAGTACGGTGCGCGCGCCGCCCGACGTGGTGTCCACATGCAGGCAACGTGCGAGCGTGGTCATCGGCTGCCAACCGGACTGGAGCGTGCGTGTCAACCACTCGTACTCGGAGCTCAGGATTCTTGTTCTGTAGTCGTCCTCCGTCAGGAACTCGACATGTTCCTCGGGTTCCACGGTTCCCTGCCGCTCCAGATCCACGATCTTTCGCAGCATGGCTCGCGTCCCCATCAGGCTGGAAGCGGCCTCTCGCCGGTAGTCGGGGACGGGGTGTCGTGTCGGCCGATCGAGCAGGTATTCGGCGGAGCCACCGAGCGCGAATCGAATTCCGAATGTCTCGCCGACGAAGATCACGCCGTCGACACCCGACTCCGGGAGGCAGAAGACCATGGGAACGCCGCGAAGCCGGAACCAATGGCCGGCCCGCAGTGCGTCGTCGTCGACATCCTTTACGCCGTGCTCTCGATTCAGCGCGTTCTCGACCTCGGACACGAGCCCGATCACGTCCTCAGCCCGCTCGCCCGCGCCGGCCGCAGTCTTCCACCAGGGGAACGGACCCTCGTCCGCATCGGAGGTGCCCTCCACCCGGGCCCGAACGGCCGGGCCCAGGGTTCGCGCGATGCGGCCGACCTTGCGTGCGGATACGTAGACGTAGTCGCGGACTTGCGAATCGACGATCCCTGCGGGGGTCGGGGTTCCCACGGCGGCCACGATGTTCGCCTTCAGCACGCGATAGGCGAGGTGGTCGGCGGAGTCCGGTCGGATGATCGAGAAGTGGTCGCCCGGCAGGACGCCGGTGTCGGGGAACACGCCGCGGGCGGACGCCGGTGTGACCACGTTGTCCTGGTCGCCCGCGTAGGCGCACATCTTCACCGGGCACTGGTCGGAGGCGACCGAGTCGGCGTGGACCACCCGGTTGAGGACCACGCGTTGGGCCTCGTGGACGGCGTCGTCCAGCGGGCGCAGTGCCCGCTCCTGCGGGTGCGCCAGGAACCCCCGTGCGGTGACTCGTCGCAGGGTCTGGAAGAGCTGGGAACCGGAGTTGGGGCAGGCGAACATCACCACGCGTGCGATCCGCGCGAGATCTTCGCCCCGCGCGTGCATGACCGTCCGGGCGAGGTGTCGTTGGACGATCAGCCCGCCCTGGCTGTGCGACACGAGGATCACGCGGGAATGGTGGAGCGTGCCGAGGAAGGTGCCCAGGCCGTCCGCCAGCGTGTCGAAGTCGGGGATGCGTTTCAGTGGGCTGTAACGAAGCCTCGGCGACGGGTACTCGAAATCGAACGGGTCGATCCCGGCGAGGTCCGGATCGGCCTCGATCAGGCTGCGGAACGCGCCCCACGTGCGGGCCGACGAGAACAACCCGTGAACGAACACGACCGCGACCCGCTCCACGCACACCGCCCGGATCCCTCGGCAACGGAGACCGAGACTACCGGCTCCGTGCCGCCCGTTCGGGTGAAACAAAGGCGACGACGTACGATTCACCGGGCACACCCCGCGACATCGATCGTCGGCTACGCCCTCTGGCCTCACCGCGCACAGCGGCGAATACCGCGGACTCCGAATACATGCCTGTTGCCGGCTGTACCGGCGCCGGTACCGGCGGCGACCGGCGGCTGTACCGGCGATCGTCGTCGGTGTCGGGGCGGCGTGATGGCGGCACCGCGTCGCCGGCGTTGGCGCCTGTCGTCGTCAACGGGCCGTTGTCGACGGCGCCGCACCGTCGTCGACGGGTCCCGGCGACCGTCCCCGGCCCGTTAACGCAGTCCTTTACGCCCCTCTTTGACCACCCACAAAAGATCTTGAAAAGTTTTTCCGCCCGGTGCTCAAAGGGGAGATATAGGGCCAGTTCGCCTCTCCCTTCCGACGCGTCGACCACTTGGGTTCGAACACTCCGGTGCGCGGGAGGGCTTCGACCGGCGTAGCCAGTATCGGGTCCGTCGGGACCGTGATCGTCATGGACGGCCGCTACCACCCGGTCCCGCACCTCACGCCGGGGTCAGTGGTGGGTGATCCACCACACGATCCAGGTGCCCGCGGCGGTGCCCGTGCCGGTGGCCAGGCCGCGCGCGGTGCTTGCGGCGAGGGATCGGGCGGCGCGCACCAGGCGGTCTCGGCGCGCGGGGGTGGGGCCGCCGGTGGGCCGGTCGTCGTTCACGGTGTGCTCCCCGAGTGGGTGCGAACCCCGGGCGGGTTCGTGTCGCCCCATCGAGCGCCCACGGACGTTTTTCCGGCGACCGCCCCCGGGCCGGGCGTCCGTCTCTAGGCTGCTGGGTCCGGGGAGGCGGGATTTCCGGTGGGCGTCCGGTCCGGATCCGGATCCGGACGGCGGGAGGGTCGGGTACGTGGCAGGTGACACCGAGGACAAGACAGCGAAACTGGCCCGGTCACTACGGCGGTTGTGGGAGCGGGCCGGATCACCCACGTACGCGAGAATCGTCCGCCAGGGCGCCGGCCGGGAGCCCTCGGTGGCGTTGAGCACCACCTCGCTCGGCGACTGGTTCAAAGGAAGCGTCGTGCCGGCCGACCCCGGCCGGTTCGCGTTCCTGGTGACCTGGCTCGAACACGAGGCCCACCGGCGCGACAACGCCCACGTTCCGACACCGGTCGCGGCCTGGGAGCGCCTGCGCGGCGAGGCGGTGCGCGAACGCCGCCCCGCCGGACGACCCCACACACCCCGTCGCGGCGAACCCGCCCACGGTGGGGGCGGTTTCGTCGGGCGGCCGGTCCGCGAGTTCACGGATCCGTTCGCGTTGGAGGTGCACCGCGCGATCGACGCCCCCGAACACACGCGGTCCGGGTTGCCGGTGCTGCCGGTGTTGCCGGTGTATGTGCCCCGCGACCACGACCGGGTGCTGCGCGAGGCGGTCGAGCGCGCGGTCGGCGGGGAGAGCGTGATGGTCACGTTGGTGGCCGGGTCCTCCACCGGCAAGACCCGCGCCTGCTGGGAAGCCTTGCAGGGCGTGCCGGACGGGTGGCGGTTGTGGCATCCGCTGCACCCGAGCCCGGCCGAGGCCGCAGTGGCCGGCCTGTCGCGGGTGGGGCCGCGCACGGTGGTCTGGCTCAACGAGGCCCAGACCTACCTCGAACCCGCGGCTGTCGGGCAGCGGATCGCCACCGGCCTGCGCGAGCTGCTCGACGATCCGGGGCGCGGGCCGGTCCTGGTTCTGGCGACGCTGTGGCCGGACCCCTTCTGGAGTGCCCTCACCACCAGACCCCCCGTAGGCGACCCGGACCCGCACGCGCAGGCACGCGCCCTGCTCACCGGCACCGATCTGTCCGTGCCCGACGCGTTCACCGGCACCGATCTGAAGGCGGTGCGTGCCCGGGTGGGTGAGGACCCGCGGCTGGCGAACGCCCTCGCGAGCGGGGACGACGGGCGCGTCACCCAGTATCTGGCGGGCGCGCTCGCGCTGCTCAAACGCTACGAACTCGCCCCGCCCGGCGGACGGTCGGTGATCGAGGCGGCCATGGACGCCCGCCGCCTCGGCCACGGACCCGTCCTACGCCAGGCGTTCCTCGAGGACGCCGCCGACGCCTACCTCACCGACCACGAATCCGACGCCCTCACCGACGACTGGTTCGAACAAGCCCTCGCCTACGCCACCAACGTCCCCAGCGTCCACGGCGCGGTTGCGCCCCTGACCCGCATCCGACCCCGACGACGCACCCACAACCCGCCCTCGGCCGGCGGTCCGACCTACCGCCTCGCCGACTACCTCGAACAACACGCCCGCCACACCCGCGGCGCCCAGTGCCCCCGCGCCTCCTTCTGGACCGCCGCCCACGACCACGCACACACCACCGACGACACCCTCAACCTCGCCCAAGCCGCACTCGAAAGACTCCGACTGCGTCACGCCGAACGCCTGTTCCGCAAAGCGGCGAACACCCGCGACCCACACGTGCCGGCCGAGCTGGCCGGGCTGCGGGAGCAGGCGGGCGACCACGACGGCGCCGAACACTTGGCCCGCGAAGCCGCCGACACCGGACATCCCTCCGCGCTGACGCGGCTGGCCAAGATGCGGAAGAAGGCGGGCGACCACGAGGACGCCGAACGCCTGTACCGCGAAGCCGCCGACGCCGGAAACACCAAAGCGCTGATGGAGCTGGCCAAGCTGCGGGAAAGAGCGGGCGACCACGACGGCGCCGAACACCTCTACCGCGAAGCCGCCGACGCCGGACACCCCTCCGCGCTGACGCGGCTGGCCAAGATGCGGAAGAAGGCGGGCGACCACGACGGCGCCGAACACCTCTACCGCGAAGCCGCCGACGCCGGACACCCCTTCGCGCTGGCCGAGCTGGCCGAGATGCGGGAGGA
>NZ_JBHZAV010000249.1:0-12010 GCF_042754445.1 Embleya sp. NPDC059213 | reverse complement strand
CTTGGCGTCACCCTGCGCGAGATGCGCCGGTTCGACGAAGCCGTCGCCGCCCACGAGCATGCTCGCGACGTTTACCACGCTCTCGGCGACACCCATCGCGAAGCCGGCGCGTGGACCAACCTCGGTGCCGTCCTGCACACGATGCGCCGATTCGACGACGCCGTCACCGCCCACGAACACGCCCGCGACATTTACTACACCCTTGGCAACACCCACCGCGAAGCTGGCGCGTGGAACAACCTCGGCGTCACCCTGCGCGAGATGCGCCGGTCCGACGATGCCGTCTCTGCCCACGAGCACGCCCGCGATACCTACCACGCTCTCGGCGATACCCACGGCGAAGCCGGGGCGTGGACCAACCTCGGCGCCGCTCTGCGCGACGTGCGCCGGTTCGATGAGGCCATTGCCGCCCACGAGCACGCCTGCGGCACTTTCCACGCCCTCGGCGATACCCACGGCAAAGCCCGCGCCTGGGTGGGGCTCGGGGAGGCGTTGCGTGAATTGGGCAGATTCGACGAGGCATTCGCCGTGTTGGACTCGGCAGTGGAGCAGTTCACGCGAGACCAGGCGTGGGCGGAGGCGGGTTACGCCCGGGTCGCGTGGGCGCAGACGGCAGTCGCCGCCGAGCGAGACGAGACGGAGGTGGAACGGTCGTGGCAGGCGGCGGTGGCCGCGTTCAACCAGGCTGGCGCCGGACGCGAAGCAGATCTCGCCCGCCAGGGCATCGACCCCGCCACAGGCGACGGCTCAGGCTCATTCACCACGTGAACACCAGCGGACGTTGTCACACTGGGTCAACCCGAGGCTCATCGGGATTACCTCCGCGCAATGGTGAGGAGGGTGGCGCAGGTCTGCACCCTCCATTCAGCGTGGGTCTTGCGGGCTACGCGAGGGCGTCGAGCAAGTCTCCCTGGGGAGCAAGCCGAAGTGATCCGGAAGCACTGAAGGGTTCCGGATTCCGGGAGGGGGTCGACCGCGAATCCGTGCCAGTGATCCGATCCACATATTCCAATCGGCGATGAGGCCACCATGCCCGAGGAAGGGAACCCGATCGGCATGTCACAAACCAAACTTTGACTTCGTGACCACCACGATGGCACAACTACTCGAAAGGCTGTTCCCGCGCCACCTTCACGAGGTGATGTGTCCCGGAGGAACCCCGGGGCGCATCACAGAAACCTCCGATCAGTACACGCGTTTGCGCGTGAATGGTCGGCTGAAGCTTCCGTCGCCGCAGTGGAACGAGCAGCCTGGGGGCAAACACAGCATCATCGGGGCGAGAGGCCGAGGATCGGCGGGCGGCGGGCTCGGCTGTTCTGCGCGTGGCTGTCCTGGCCGCGGTTTCGGGTCGTGATCCCGGTCTGGGACTGCACGTTTTACTTTGGTGGCCTGCCCCTGCGGGGACTCCTTTCTCCTGAACCATCAAGATCCCGTGTCTTCGATGTCCATACATCGGGGAAACACCCGACTGTCGGATGCGCTGTGATGCGCCGGTCCCCGGCGGACCGTGGCCGTGTTCGTCCTTGCGTTCACCGGCCCTTCAACTTCTGCGTGAGTGGGGGCAGTGCTGGCAGACCATGCCCTTGCTTCGGTTGGCCACGGAGTCTTCGGCGGCATGCCCCTCGGTGCAGAGCCACCACACCACACGCCGGGTATGGGGCGTGACATCTGAGGGTAGAAGGGTGCCGTTGAGCGTGGAGTGCCACTGCGCGGCGAGGTCAGGTCTGCGTGCTGCGAGCGAGGTTGTCTCGGTGGCGTAGCGGCCGGAGCAGAAGCCGCATCCTGTACCTTTGCCGACCCGCTGGTCGATCTTGGCCCGCCATGTGTGCCCTTCCGTGCACAGCCACCACACCTCTTTCCCCGAGCCAGCAGTGACCTGCTGCGGGGACAACTCCCCGTTCAGGTGAGGATGCCATTGCTTGGCGATGAGAGGGAATTGCGCAGCGAGGGATCTGGAACCGTGGTCTTGGGCGCGCAGCGCGTTGACGGCTCGGTCCGCTTCTTCCTGGGCGACGAGCAAGCCTGCGGCAATGTAAGTCACGGCCGCTTGTCGCGCAGGGCTTGTGAGGAGGAAGCCCTCGTCGAGCATTTTTTGCAGGACCGCTGCTGCCACGTGGAAGGGCCTCGCGGCTCTCGGTGCCGTAGTGTCGCACGGGCCTGTCAGAGGCAGTGGGTGCTCGCGTACCCTAATCACTTGGTATCCGGCCCGTTGCAGCCGATCCGTCTTCTTCCGGTCAAGCGAGACCTTGTCCTTGTGCCAGTAGAAACCGTCGTACTCCACGGCGACATCGCCGAGGATCATGTCCACCCGCAGACGTTGTCTATGCTGCGCCTTTAGGCGCACGTCGCGCCTAAGCGGCTTCACGTGGCCGCTCAACACCTGGCGAAGCTCGGCGAAGGCTCTCAGCTCCACCTCCGATGCGCCAATGAGCTTGCACCGATCGCACGAGCTTCCAGCAGATCGCTTGAAGACCATGGCTTGCCATTCGTGGCCGCTGGCACAGCGCCACCATGCGTTGAGTCGTGCACCGTAAGAGATTTGCTCTGGTGACAAGCCATTATTGCGGGTGGGGTGCCACTGCGCTGTGAGTTCCGGGTGCCGCGTGGCGAGGTCGTTGCCATACCCGACCTTCTGATTAGCGCAGTACGGGCATCCGGAACGCCTGGCTGTGCGGTTCGCTACGATCGCCTCCCACTCGTGACCGCAGGTTCCCAGCCACCACACCTTCCTGTTCGACTTGGGTGCGGTTCGGTCCGGTTGGACGTCTCCGTTTCGGGTGGGGTGCCAGTCGCGAGACACATCCGGAAACTGAGTCGCCAGGTCGTTGCCGTACCCCACTCTGCGCTTGCCGCAGTAGGGGCATCCGCATCCACGGCTCCTGCTGTGGACCACTGCTTGCCACTCGTGGCCACACGGACCGAGCCACCATGCTTTCCGGCTCGACCCTGCTGCAACCGAATCTGGAGTGAGTTCACCGTTACGAACGGGGTGCCATTCGCCAGCTACCTGTGGCGCGGCCAGCCTTAAACTAATGGCACCTCTTGCCCGCCTCGGCTCGTGATGGTCGGCTGCCGGTAGGTCCGCAGATGTCATGGCTTTGGAGACTAACTGCTGGCACTGACAGTGAGTTTCCTTTGGGTGGGGACGATGTTCGGATGTGAAGAGTAGGGGTCGGTTGTAGTTGTGGAGGCGGCGACGTACGCCCGATACCCGGCCGCTGTCGTGTGGTATCGGGCGAGGCCGGCGTAGGCGGTGAGGCTTCCGACGTTGGCGAAGCGGGTGAGGTCGCCGCCGGTGTGGTGACGAAGTGGGCGCCGAGCACGTCGCCGATGCCGGGCATGCTGGTGATCAACGTGGCGTCGGGATGGGTGTGGAACTGGGCCGTGATCCGGTGCTCGACCTCGCGAATGCACCGTTGCAACTCGACGGCTTCGTGGGCGAGTTCGGTGATCAGGGCGGCCGTGAGTTCTTCGCCCGGGACGATCACGTGTTGACGGTGGGCGGCGGTCAGGGCGCGTTCCGCCAGAGCGTCCGCTCGTCGGATGTGTCGCCTTCGCAGCCACGCCGTCAAGCGGTGCTGGCCGATCCTTCGTAGGGCTGTCGGTGTGGGGTAGCTGCCCAGCAGGATCAGAGGTCCCTGTAGGCGGACTTCGAGTGCCCGGCCAAGAGCCGGTGCGATGGTACTGAGGTGGCTGTGGGTGCGGTTGTAGACGCGTGTGCGGTCGCAGACCAGGTCGACGCGGCGTGCGGTGAGCAGCGCGAGGTTGACTGTGATCGCGTCCGGTGGGGACAAGGTTCGCAGGTCTTGGCGCACTCTGGCTTGGTCGGCGAGGATCGCCGCGTCGCGGGCGTCGGACTTACCCTCGCCGGGATAAAAGCCCGCAGCACTGTGCATGAATCGGCCGGGGAGGTAGACGAGTTGTTGACCTTGGTGGTGGAGCAACGTCCGCAGGTCGGCTTCGTCGTTGGCCACCCGACGTGATAGCAGCGTGTTTCCGTCGTCGTCGATCGCGACGTAGTGATGGTGGGTCCCGCCGATATCCATTCCAACCCAGATCCCGGCCACCACACACCTCCCCTCCGAGGAAGAAATACCGAGGGGTTCCGCGAGGGTGGCCGACCGCGTATCAGTGCTGGCGATCCGGTCCACGCATCCCAATCGGCGATGAGGCCACCCACCGAACACTTCGGACGGTCCTATCGCGCAAAGCCATCACAGCTGCACGTGCGTGCAAGCCATGCCCGAAGAAAGGAACCCGATCGGCACGCTACGAACCAAGCTTCGGGTTCGTCACCACTACGACGGCGCGACCACCCGAAAGGCTGGTCCCGTGCCCCCCTCACGATGTGATGCGACCCGGAAGAGCCCCGGGGCGCATCATAGAAACCTCCGACCAGTGCACGCATTTGCGCGTACGGCGCGTGCACGGCGGTTCCGGCACCCGCCGACATCCGGCGGTATCGGCACCCGATTTCGGGGCATCAGACGGATTCAAAACGGGACACAGCGTCCCTCTGTGGCACCCTCCGTCAGCATTCCTTCGGCACTTACAAAGCAGGGGGCGACGGTTCGAGCCGTGTCCGTGGCTCACGGGGACGGAGCCTAAGGGATTCGTCGACGTGCGCTTCGTCGCGTAGCTGCTGCCGGACGTTGGTGGGGTCTCCTGGAGGGGCGGCCGGTGTGACGCCGCTGCGCGTTGTGCGCAGGCTTGGTCGGCCCCTGGTGTCAGCCCACGTCCAGAGTCGGCTTTCACTCCTTGGGACCGCATCGGCGGCATTGCACGGCCGTTCTCAAGTGTCATCGGCCAGTTCACTGTGTTCCGTCATGGAGCAAAACTATGGCTGAGGCGCTCTAAGGCGCTTCATTGCCGAGGTATGTCTAACTGCGTGACATGATTGTGCTGTACTGTGCTCACATGACGCAAAATGAGCAGGTGCTGAATCTGGTGGCGGTCGTCGCCGGTGAGGTGCGGCGCCATCGCAAGGCGCGGAAGATGAGTGCCCAGCAGCTCGCGGACGCGTGTACGGCGCTGGGTGTGGAGATGCAGCGTGGGGTGCTGGCGAATCTGGAGATCGGGCGGCGCGAATCGCTCGACGTGACCGAGTTGGTGGTTCTGGCCAAGGCGTTGGACGTGCCGCCGGTCGCCTTGCTGTTTCCCGTCGGTGAGGTTGCCACCGTGGCCCCGATTCCCGGCGCCGTCGTCGACACCTGGGATGCGCTCGCCTGGTTCACGGGGGAGACGCCGTTGTCCGAGTTGCCTCCCTCGGGCTCGCCACGCGCGCGTCTGGAAGCGTTCCGGCACCACGCGGTCGCGGTCGAGGCTGCCTCGGCTTCCGGCCGCCTGGCGCATGATCGGCGTCGGCTGGCCACGGTCAACCTCGATCCGGCCGAGCACGAGCGGTTGGGGCAGGTTGCGGCGCAGTACGAGCGGCTCGCGTTCGAGGACACTTTGGCCCTGCGGGATCTGCGCGCGCGGATGCGTGACCGGGGTCTGGAGCCGCCCCTTCTCCCGGCCGGCCTTGCCCACATCGACGAGGGCGCCACGCGGGAGGGCCCCGGCACGTGAAAGACCGGACACAACAACGCCGTTGCGGCGGTCGCGCCGAGGACGGCCCAGCGATCGGACCGCATGTGCGTTGCGCAGACGGGCCCGGCGCGTGGCGGTTGCGGCGCGTGCAGATAGCCGGTCCTCGGTACTTCGGGAACAGGCATCGATAACGGGCCGGTATGAGAACGACCAGTACGGACAGGGGTGGTGAAGATGCGTCATCTGCATCGGACGCGGGTTCGGCCGGCGAGCGCGGAGCGGGACATGGCCGGGGCGGGGATGTTGGAGGGCGGCTGGTATTCCACCGAGGAGGTGGCCGAGCTGCTGGGCGTTGATCCGTCGACGTTGCGGCGGTGGCGGACCGGAAGGCCGGTGCAGGGACCGCCGTTCGTGCCGTTGTCGGCGCGGACGACGGTGTACAGCGCGGCGGATGTGGAGGCGTGGTTGGCGAGTCGCCGGGTGGATCCGCAGGTGGCCGCCTGATGCCACCTCGAATACCGCCCACGGGCATGAGCCTGTCCGACGACATCGAGTTTCGGCCGGGGCGGCCGACGCCGTACCGGGCCCGGTTGCGATGGATCGATCCGGTGAGCGGGCAGCGACTGTCGGTCTCGGAGGCGCACGACACGCAGGACGAGGCCGAGGCGTGGATCGACCGGTTGCGGAAGTTGGCGGCTGCGGGCGTGGATCCGGCGATGGCTGTGATGCCGTTGGCGGAATACGGCGACCTGGTCATGGACATGGCCATGCGCGGGCTGGAGCGCAAGACCACCGACCCCTACCTGGCCGGGTGGCGAATGAGGGTCAAGCCGTGGCTGGGCCACTTGCCCGTGCACACCGTCACGTACGGCGCGGTGGACCGGGCCGTGTACGGGTGGATCGAGGACGGGGCGGGGCTGTCGACGGTCAAGAACACGATCGCGATCCTCGTGCGGGTCATGCAACAGGCCCAGCGGGACGGGCTGATCGAGACGAATCCCGCCCGCGTGACCGGTTGGCAGCACGCGTATCGCGCGGCCGAGGACGAGCTCGACGACCCGCGCGCGCTCGCCCTGCGCGACTGGGCCGCGCTCGACGGGCTGGCCGACGCGCTGGTCGCCCGCTCACACGGTTGCTATCGCGGTTGGGGTGACGTGGTGCGGTTCGCCGGCTGTACCGCAGCGCGCATCGGAGAGGTGTCCGGGATTCGGATCAAGGACATCGACACGACGACGTGGATGTGGAACCTGTGCCGCCAGACCACGACCTCGCCGGGTGGCCTGGTGGACAAGGGCACCAAGGGCAAGCGGCGGCGGTGGGTGCCGATCATCCCGCTGGTGCGTCCGCTCGTGCTCCACCGGATTGCGCTCGCCGGGCCTGATCCCGACCCGATGACCCGCTTGTTCACCGGGCCGCGTGGGGGACGGATCACCACGGCGATCCTGCGCGACGCCACGCATTGGGACGAGGTCGTGGCGGCGCAGGGCTACGAGTTCCTGTTGCGGCACGGGTTGCGTCACACCGGGCTGACGTGGATGGCCGACGCGGGGGTCCCGGTGCACGTGCTGCGGAAGATCGCCGGGCATGGATCGCTGTCGACGACGCAGCGATATCTGCACCCCGAACTGCGGTTGGTCACCAGTGCTTCGGAGGCGCTGCAGGTGCATCTGAACCCCGCGTGGTCCCCAAATGGTCCCCAAGCGATCCTGGACGCCTCGTCCAACTGACTTGTGGTCTAAACCAGTAAGAGGCGCTGACCTGGGCTTTCGCCTAAGTCAGCGCCTCTTGAACACCGTCGGGACGACAGGATTTGAACCTGCGACCCCTTGACCCCCAGTCAAGTGCGCTACCAAGCTGCGCCACGTCCCGGTGTCCGGCTGGCCGAACACCGAAACCATATCGCACTTTGGGGGGTGGTCCGCCACGTGGTTGTTCGGTGGTGTCGGGCGTGGGGAGGGGGGTGGGTCCGGGAAGATCTTGGGGTGGCTTATCCGGTGAATGTCGATGTCGTGCCGCTCGAGACCTATCCCGATCTGGATGAACTCCAGCGGCTCGGGGTCGGGGCGTTGCTGAGTGATGGGCTCGAGTCCGTGGAGGGGTTCGAGGAGGCGGATGGGGTCGGGGTGGACCTGGTGGACTTTCGGGTCACGCCCGGGTCGGAGGGGGCCGCGGTGTTGATGTCGGTGGATGCGCCGACGTTGGAGGCGGCCGAGCGCGGGGCGCGGCAGATGGTGCTGGCGGTGTTGGAGGCCAGTGTGTTGCTCGCGGATTGGCGGGTGGTGCGCAGCGAGGTGCAGCTTCACGAGGAGTTGGTGTACGAGAGTCTGCTCGCGGCGGACGGGCCGGACGCGCCGGCGGGGGATCCGGCGTTGCGGGCACGACGGCCGATGCCGGAGGAGCGGCTGCGGATCGAGCGGCAGGCGGCGGGGGTGCGGGCGTTCGGGCTGGACGCGTTCGGGTGTGAGCCGGACACCGCGCAGCCGGACGTGCCCGAGGAGAAGGCTCGGCTTGCGGCCGGGGCCGTGGCGAGTTCGGTCGGGGTGCTCGTGGATCTGCTGTTCACGGATCTGGTGAATCTTCGCGAGGCGGATGGGGCTTCGTTTTTCGTGCTGGATGCGTTGCCCATCCTGGAGGAGGGGTTCGTTCGGCGGTTCGTGGTGGCCGCCGTCGCGGTCACCGGGCGGCTCGGCGCGAACGAGTGGGCGCCGCCCTCGTGCTTTGCGGAGGAGATGGCGTTGCGGTTGTTGGTGGATCAGGCGGCGTCGCTGTTGGAGCGGCACGGGTTGTACGACGACGATGTCGAGGCGGCGTTCGTGACGTTCAGCGACGCGGCGTCGGACGATCCGGAGTCGGTCGAGCTGCGGCTGTCGGACCCCGGGCCGGAGGAGTGGTTCGAGCCGATCGTGCCGGGGCGGCCCCTGCACGGGTATTTGAGAGCGCATCGACATGAATGGTGACCTCGGAGTGCCGGGCAGCCCGGGTGGTTCGGGAGGTTTGTTCAGTGATGCCGCCCCGCCCGCCGCCTCCGACCGCGGGCGTGGGGAGTCCGCGGTGTGGACGCGCGTATACGGGGTCGAGGACACTCCGCTCGACCTGATGACCGCGCGATTTCGGCGGCACCGGTACGCACCCCACGCGCACGAGGAGTACGCGATCGGGGTCTGTATCGAAGGCGTGGAGCAGATCGGCTACCGCGGCGCGGTGCACCGATCCGGGCCCGGCACCATCGTGGTCGCCGAGCCCGGCGAGACGCACACCGGCGGGCCCGGCATCCCCGAGGGGTACGCCTACCGGGTCTTCTACCCCTCGGCGGCCCTGGTCGGCGAGGATCTGCCCGGCCCCGCACCGCACTTCCCGTCGCTGCTCGTGGCCGACCCGGGGCTGGCCGCCGAGATGGTCGCCGTTCACGTGCACCTGACCGCCGGCGGCGACGCGTTCGAGGGCGAGTCCCGCGTGGTGGAGGCGCTGCGGGCGCTCGTCGGGCGGTACGCGATACGGAACCCGGCCGATCGGCACGGCTCGCCGGACGCCGCCCGGGTCGCCCGCGCGGTGCGCGAGCGGCTCGCCGATCAGCTGGTGCGCCCGCCGTCGCTGAGCGAGTTGTCGGCCGGGATCGGACTCTCCCGCTACCAGACACTGCGCGCGTTCCGCGACGAGGTCGGCCTGCCCCCGTACGCCTGGCTTGCCCAGCACCGGGTCGCCCGCGCCAAGGTGCTGCTCGCCGCGGGCAGGACGCCGGCCGAGGCGGCGCTCGCCGTCGGTTTCGCGGACCAGGCGCACCTGGGGCGGTGGTTTCGCCGGGTGCTGGGGGTGACCCCCGCCGGCTACCGCACCAGTGTGCTGCGCGACAACGGCAGCACGCCGCCGCGCAACAACGTTCTAGACCGATCGGCCCCGCGTGGTTGATCATCCTCTTCGATCGAGCACCAGAGATTGAGGGGACACGGGGCCGTGAGTCGTCGTGGAGCGTTGTTGTTCGCGTGCATGTGTGTGATCTGGGGGATCCCGTACCTGCTGATCAAGGTCGCGGTGGACGAGGTGTCGCCCGGCGTGCTGGTGTTCGTGCGTACCGGGCTCGGGGCGCTGCTGCTGTTGCCGTTCGCGCTGCGGGGCGCCGGGCTGCGCGGTCTCACTCCGTACAAGTGGCCGCTCCTCGTCTTCGCGGTGACCGAGTTCGTCGGGCCCTGGTGGATGCTCTCGGACGCCGAGCGGCGGTTGTCCAGTTCGACGACGGGGCTGTTGATCGCGTCGGTGCCGATCTTCGGGGCGGTGCTCGTGTATCTGACCGGTGGTACCGAGCGCATGGGGGCGGTGCGCTGGGTCGGGCTGGCGATCGGGTTCGGTGGGGTCGCGGTGCTGGCCGGGCCGACGCTCGGCGGCGGGGATCCGTGGGCGGCGGTCGAGGTGCTCGCGACCGCGCTGTGTTACGCCGGTGCGGCGCTGGTGGCCGAGCGGCGGCTCAAGGACGTGCCGAGCCTGCCGATGACGGTGGTGTGCCTGGGCTTCACCGCGCTGGTGTACATACCGCTCGCGGCCGTGCAGTGGCCCGCGCACGTGCCGGGCGGCAAGGCGCTCGGGGCGATGGGCGTGCTGGCCCTGGTGTGCACGGCGATCGCGATGGTGATCTTCTTCGAGCTGGTGCGCGAGGTGGGCGCGGCCCGGGCCACGGTGATCACGTACGTCAACCCGGCGGTCGCGGTGGCGGCCGGCGTGTTGATCCTGGACGAGAAGTTCACGCTCGCGATCGGGGCGTCGTTCGTGCTGATCCTGGGCGGAGCCGTACTGGCCACGCGCAAGAACGCCACGCCGGTCACCCTGCCCGACGGGACCCCGGAGCTGCCGGGGGTGGTGGACGCACCCGGCCGCCGCTAGTGCCGGGCCGGCCTCGGGTGCTCCTCGGCCGGCCCGCGTCCGGCTCGTGTCCGGCTCTCGGCCGGTCCTCGACGGGCGGACAGGGCGCGGGTGGGCGTGGCATCGTGGCGGAATGACGAGCCACGGGGGAAGCGACGCAGAACGGGAGCACGAACCACAACAGGACAGCGACGCACACCAAAAGCCTGACCCACACCGGGGCAGCGGCACGCACCAGGAGCCCGACCCGCACCCGGAAAGCGACGCCCGACAACAGCGCGACGCCCAACGCCCAACCGGCCCGCAGCGCCCAATCGAACCGCAACGCCCAACCCGCCCCAAAAAGCGCTCCCGTCGGCCCTCCGAGGCCGAACTCCGAGCCGTGATAGAGCCGTTGGCCAAGATCGAGCGGCTGCCCACCTCGCCCGGCGAACGCGCGGCCGCGCAGCAGATCGCGGCGATGTTGCGCGAACTCGGGGCCCGGGACGCAGTGGTCGAGGAGGAGCCCGCATACGCCTCCTACGCCCGCCCGATCGGCACACTCACCGCGATCGCCACGGTGGCCGGTCTGCTCGCCGGGCGTTCGCGGGTCGCGGCGACGCTGATCGCCGCCGCTGCCGGTCTCGGCGTGGCCGACGATATCTCCTATCGCCGCCAATACGCCCGCCGCGCCCTCGGCGGCCGACGGCGCAGCGCGTACAACGTGGTCGCCTCGGTCGGCGACCCGGACGCCGCGCGCACCCTCGTGGTGACGGCGCATCACGACGCGGCGCCCACGGGGGCGGTGTTCGACGAGCGGGCCGCACGCTGGTTGGCCACCCGCTACCCGCACCTGGTGGACCGGGCGAGCGAGAACCCGCCGCTGTGGTGGCCGGTGGTCGCCGGCCCCGCCCTGATCGCGCTGGGCGCGGCCACCGGCGCCGACGGCGTGCGCCGTGCCGGGATCGCCCTGGCCGCGGTGAGTACGGCCGCGTTCACCCAGATCGGCCGCAGCCGCGCGGTCCCGGGCGCCAACGACAACCTGTCCGGGGTCGCCGTCCTGGTCGCGCTCGCCGCCACGCTGCGCGCCGAACCCATCGACGACGTGAGGGTGTTGCTCGTCTCGGCCGGCGCCGAGGAAGCGCTCCAGGAGGGCATTCGAGGCTTCGCCCGCCGCCACTTCGCGCAACTCGACCGCGACCGCACGTGGTTCCTCAACGTGGACACGGTGGGCTCGGGCAACCTGGTCCTGCTGGAGGCCGAGGGCCCGTTGCGCATGGAGCCCTACGACGTCCCGTTCAACAACCTGCTCTCCGAGTGCGCCACCCGCAACGACATCCCGGTGCTGACCGGACTACGCTCACGCAGTTCCACCGACGGCGTGGTGCCCAACCGGCACGGCTACCCCACCGCGACCCTGGTCTCGGTCGACGACCAGAAGCTGATCCCGCACTACCACCTGCACACCGACCTGCCCGAACACGTCGACTACGACTGCGTCGCAGACGCCTGCGCCCTCGCCGAGGCCGCCGCCCGAGCCCTGTCCCGAACCGAACCACCGTCCACCATCGGGTAGTTGGCACACCGGACCCGCGCCCGGCACCGGACCCGCGCCCGGCAGCGGACCCGCGCCCGGCAGCGGACCCGCGCC
>NZ_JBHZAV010000248.1:0-12139 GCF_042754445.1 Embleya sp. NPDC059213 | reverse complement strand
GGGCGGGGGTGGGGGCGGGGCCGGTGATGGGGGGGGGGGGGGCCGCCCCGCGGCGGCCCCCCCCCCCCCCGCCGTCCGCTCAGTCGCCGTTCGCCGGTGCCGGCTCCAGCAGGGTCAGCATGTCCTTGACCGCCTGCTCCATGTCGATCGAGCGATCGTTCAACCATTGCAACTGGATGCCGTCCGCGATCGCGATCAACAACACCGCGAGCCGCTCCGGCGGGATCGCGCTCGCGATGGCGCCCTCCCGCACCCGCTCCTCCATCACGTTCAGCACCGACTGCCGCGCCCGCGGATACCGCTCGGCGAAGAACGCGTGTGCCGGATGCTCGGGATCGCTGCCCGCCGCGGCCATCGACACGTACAGCTCGATCAGGCCGGCCGCGCGTGCTCCCGCCCGGACCATCTCCAGGTGCGGATCGGACCCCTGGTAGCCCTCCCACAACCGGCGATTCTCCTCGTCGCGGGCCCGCAGCACCTGGGTGAGCAGGTCCTCCTTGGAGGCGAAGTAGTGCATCAGGCCCGGCAGACTCAGGTTGCAACGCGCCGCGACCTTGCGCAGCGAGGTGCCCCGGTAGCCCTCCTCCGCGAAGACCTCCAGGGCCACCCGCAGGATCTCCCGCCGCTTCGCCTCGCCCTTCTCGTACGGGCCCCGTTTCGCCATGCCGCCCACCTTAATGCGCAGCCCGCAGACCCCCCGCGCCACCGGTGGGAGTGACACAAAGGCAGTCGATCGGATGGTGTGCCGGCGCACGCCGTTGCGAGCGACGGTGGGGGCTCGTTGATCCGTCATGACCACATCCGCGTCGTTCGACGAGGCATTGGGCACACTCGCCACGGCGATCGAGGACATCCTGGACCTCCTCGCCCCCTCCTCCACCGCCGCGCCGGCGTCGGCGCCCGAGCCCGCGCCCGCACCCGAGCCCGCTCCCGAACCGGAGCCTGCTCCCGCGCCCGAGCCCGCGCCCGCGCCTGCGCCTGCAACCGCGCAGGCCCGGTGCGAGCCCGATGCCCCCGAGCGGACCGTGCCGGTGCTGCACCTGGACCCCGGGATCGACCCGAACGCCCTCGTCCAAGCCCTCCGACACGCCCTGCACCGGTAGTTCGAGTCCCGTTGCGGCGGGCCCGAGTTCGCCGTCGGTTCAGCCGGAGAGGGCCGCCGCCGACCTCGCCCGCCGGGCCGGCTCGGCTCCGGGGCGCGCGGCCACGAGCAGGAAGGCCACCCCGAAGGCCACGTAGCACGACGAGCGCAGCAGTTCGAAGCCGGTCAGGTGCCATTCCTGACCGGGCAGGTGCGGTACGGACCAGACCAGGAAGCTGGGGAAGACGAACAGACCCGCGGCCGACAACGTCTCGGCCCGCGAGTGTGGACCCCGCAGCACCGCCCACAGCAGGATCGCGATCGGCACGCACCACACCCAGTGGTGGCTCCAGGAGATCGGGCTGGCCAGCAGCCCGGCCACCGCCGACCCGGGCAGCCCCCACGCGTCCCCGCGCCGACGGTGGGCGATCACCGCGCACAACATGCCGAGCACCCCCACCGCGACGATGGTCGCCGTCCCGCCGATGCCGGGATCGAACAATCGGGTCACCCGGGTGAGCAGCCCGCGCACCGACTGATTGGCGGCGTTCTCCACCCGCCCCACCCGCTCGGGATCGAACACCAGGTCGGTCCAGAATCGCCGGGTGGCCCCGGGCAGCAGCGCGGCCGAGAGCGCCACGGTGCCGGCCGCGGTGCCGATCGCGGTGAGCGCCGCGCGGCGGCGTCCGGTGAGCAGCAGATAGACGATGAACACCGCCGGGGTCACCTTGATGCCGGCCACCAGCCCCAGCGCCACGCCGCGCAGCCGTGCGCCGGGTGGGCGGGTGAAGTCCCACAACACCACGGCCAGCACCGCGAGGTTGACCTGTCCGTAACGCATCGTGGTGAACACCGGCTCGCACCAGATGGCGAAGGTGGTCGCGGCCGGCAGCGCCCACGGCAGCAACCGGCTCCCGTCCGGGTCCACCAGGCGCATCGAGAGCCGGACCACGATCGCCACGAGCAGCAGGTTCGCCGCCACCCCCAGCCCGAGCAGCAGTTCCTCGGGCAGGTAGGTCAACGGGACGAACAACAACGCGGCGAACGGCGGATAGGTCGCCCGGAGGTCGTGCGGCGTGTCCAGCGGGCCGTACAGGTCGATCCCGTCCCGCACCGCCAGCCCCTCCGCGCGGTAGACCACCAGGTCGACCATCGACGGGTGGCTGAGGTGCCGGACGAACAGGTAGACGCCGATCGACGCGGCGCAGGCGAGGGTCCACAGGCACACCCGGCGGGCCGTCGGGGATGCGCTCGGGGTGTTGCCGACGACACCCCGCAGCGGCGTACGGGATCGGCCGCCGAAACCGCTGGGGCGTCGCATACGACGACGCTAACCCGCGCGCCGGCCCGTCCCCGGCGCTTGTGGCTGGGCCATCAAGGTGGTGTCGGACGCCCGGTCCGGACCACCCGTCGGGCCGGCGAGGTGAGGCTCGCCACTGTGGATTGGGTTTCATTTTGTCCGGATTTACCTTAGATTCGATGGCCTGATAGGTACTTTTCTCACCTATCAGCAAGCACAAGGGCCGAGGCGCCTTTGATCCATGTGGAGGTTGTTCCATCCCCGGCGCTGTGCGTGAGTACGTCCTGGCCCATCAGAGCGGCATCCTGTGGTTCGCCACCGCGCTCTCGCTGGGGCTGCTGGTGTACATGCTGTTCGTCTTCGGCCGCTTCCTGATCTATTGGGCCGGCACCCGGCACGCCTTCCGGCGCAACCGGCCGGACCGACCCGGCGACCCGGCCGCCTTCACGTGGCACCTGGTGGTGCCCTGCCGCGACGAGGAAGCCGTGATCGCGCAGACCCTGACGGGACTGCGCCGCGCCGCCCCCGAGGCGCACGTCTGGGTGGTCGACGACGACAGCTCGGACCGCACCCGCGAGCTGGTCCTGGCCGCCGCCGAGCACGACGAGCGGGTGCACCTGGTGCAGCGCCGTCGGCCCGACGCCCGGATCGGCAAGGGCGCCGCGCTCAACGCCGCCTACCGGCGGATCTCCGCGTGGTTGCCCGCCGACACCGACCGCTCCCGGGTGATCCTGGGCGTGGTCGACGCCGACGGCAGGCTCGACCCGGGCACCCTGGCCCGGGTCTGCGCCGAACAGGCGATGGGCCGGCCGGACACCGGCGCCGTGCAGATAGGCGTCCGGATGCGCAACGCGGACGACCGGCTGCCGCTGCCCGAGCGAGGCCGCCTCGCCAACGCCGCGGCCCGGGCCCTGGTGCGCATGCAGGACATCGAGTTCCGCGCCAACAACGCCGGCATGCAACTGCTGCGCCGCCGCACCGGCAGCGTGGGACTGGGCGGCAACGGCCAGTTCGTCCGACTCGTCGCCCTCGACGCCCTGGACGCTCCGGCCGGCGCCGAGGGCCGACCCTGGCCCGAGCGAGCGCTCCTGGAGGACTACGAGTCCGGGCTCGAACTGCGCCTGAACGGCTGGCGGCTCACCCACATCACCGAGGCCGAGGTCTCCCAGGAGGGGCTGATCTCGCTGCGCCGCTTCCTGGCCCAGCGCACCCGCTGGGCCCAGGGCAACATGCAGTGCCTGCGCTACACCCGCCGGGTCCTGACCTCGCCGCACTACCGCTGGTCCGGCCGGGCCGAGGTGCTCTACACCTTCCTGCAACCGGTGGTCTGCGTGCTGCTGGTGCTGCTCACCCCGCTGTCGATCGGGATCACCGCGGTCGGCCTGATCCTGTTCCCCGAACAGACCGCCGACTTCCAGTTCCGCTTCGGACCGTTGATGGCGGGCGTCTTCGTACTGGCCGCGCTGCCGATGGTGGGCTGGGCACTGGCCTACCGCAAGATCGTGCACCCGGACCGGTCCTGGTTCACCGGGCTGATCTGGGGCCTGCTGATGTGGTTGTACACGTACCACCTGTTCGTGGTCGCCGTCCGGGCCGCGACCCGACTCGCGCTCGGGCGCAACGGCTGGGCCAAGACCCGCCGCAACGCCGAGGTCGGCATCGCCGGCGTACCCACCGCGTTGGAGGTCTGACCGCGCCGGGTACCCGCCTCCCGCCGCGATCCGCCGCACCGCGGTCCGCCCCCGAGCCCGTCGTCCCGACTTCCCACACCCGCCGGCCGCCCACCGGGCCGGCACGGAGAACCACACATGAGCACCGCCCATCTGCCCCCCGCCAGTGTCGCCGTCGTCCTCGGCACCCGCCCCGAGCTGGTCAAGCTCGCCCCACTGATGCACGAACTCGGCCCCGCCGCACGGCTGTTGCACACCGGCCAGCACTGGGACGAGGCGATGTCCGGGCGCTTCCTGCGCGAACTCGCGTTGCCCGATCCCGAACTGCTCACCGGTGTCGGCGGCCGACCCCGCGCCGGACAGATCGCGCACTCCCTCGACCAGCTCGACGACGCGTTCGTGCGGCACCGCCCGGTCGCCGTCGTGGTCCAGGGCGACACCAACGCCACCCTGGCCGGCGCGCTGGCCGCCAACGCCCGGGACATCCCGCTCGTACACGTCGAGGCCGGGCTGCGCAGCTTCGACCGCGCCATGCCCGAGGAGCACAACCGGGTCATGGTCGACCACGTCTCCGACCTGCTGTGCGCCGCCACCGCGACCAACGCGGCCAATCTGCGCGCCGAGTCGGTGGACGAACACCGGATCACCGTCACCGGCAACACCGTGGTCGAGGTCGTCCGCGCGCAACTGCCCACCGAGCCGGCCCGCGCCGCGCTGTTGGCCGGATACGGGCTGCGGCCCGACGGCTACGTCCTGGCCACCGTGCACCGTCCGGAGAACACCGACACCGCCGCGGCCCTGCGCGCGGTGCTCACCGAACTGGACACCATCGCCCGCTTCGGCACCGAGGTGCTCTTCCCGATGCACCCGCGCACCCGGGCCGCCGTGGAACGCTTCGACCTGACCTCGCTGACGACCCGGATCACCACGATCGAGCCGGTGGGCTACGCCGAGTTCCTGGCCTTGGCCCGGCACGCCGCGTTGCTGGTCTCCGATTCCGGCGGCATCCAGGAGGAGTGCACCGTACTGGGCCGCCCGCTGCTGGTGGTGCGTCGCTCGACCGAACGCCCGGAGGCGGTGGACGCGGGCTTCGCCGCGCTGGTCCGGCCCGGCGCCGAGCTGGGCGAGACGGCGCACGCCTGGCTGGCCGACAGCGCGGAGCGCCTGGCCCGCCTGGCGACCACCCCGAGTCCGTACGGCGACGGCCTGGCCTCCGCCCGGATCGCCCGACTGACCGCGCAACTGGCCGAATCGCCCGTGCTCGCGGCCTGATCGTCCGCGCGACGGGGGCGGACCCGCCGCCCGAGGCGCCCGGACACGCCGTCCTGCGGCAAACGGGTGAGGGTCGGCGACCTCGGGCCGGCCGTGTTGTTCCCTGGTGGGGCAACCCGCCCATCCCTCCAGGAGGTTCCCGTGGCCATCGCCCCCGGCAAGTTGTCAGAACCCGCGGTAGGCGCGTTCGTCGCCGCCGTCAACGCGCACGACAAGGCCGCCTTCGACGCGCTCCTGACCCCCGACGCGACGATGTCCGACGACGGCTCGGACCGCGACCTGCAGGACTGGGCGGATCGGGAGATCTTCTCCTCCAACGGCCACATGGACGTGGTGACCGAGTCCGACGGCGGGCGCGCCCTGGTGGTGGGCTACCGCAACGACACCTGGGGCGAGATGCGCACCGCCTGGCGCTTCACCATCACCCCCGACGGCCGGATCAGCCGCTTCGAAACGGGCCAGGGCTAGGACCGGGCCAAGACCCTGGCCCCCGGCCGGGGTCGCATCCGCACCGAGTCGACACCCATCGCACCTCACTCGGCTCGGCCGGACGCGTGGTCCTCGTCGAAGACCAGGCCCGGCAGGTGCGCCGTGACGAAGCCGGGGTGGGACAACGCGGGGCGGACCTGGCGATCCGCGCCGCCGGGCAACCGTCGTCGGCGAGCATGCCGGTCGCGGTCGACACCGCCGCCACCCGGCGGATCGCGCCGGGCGGCCCGGTCCGTCCCGCGCCCGGACCACCCCGAGCCCACCGCCGGCGTCGACCCGGCCGGTCGAGGGCCGAGCCACCAGGGGTGGGTCCCGCGAGCCGCGGCGCCGAAGCCGCTGTGGCGAGCCCCGCGCCGCTCCTCGTCCGCCCGGATCCGGGCCGGGGTCGGCGCGTACGCTGAGCCGCCATGAACCCCGAAGCCGACGACCGCGCCCGGGCGTTGCGCCGGGAGGTGCACGCCGCCACGTCGGCGCGGCGCAACGCCCTCGCGCTGATGTCCGCGTGCTGCCTGATCCTCATACCCTGGACCGGCTACCTGCTCGTCAGCCTGCCGATGCACTACGAGGCCCGCCGTTGGCGGGACGCGTGGGCGGGCTTCGACGTCGGCCTGCTCGTCGCACTGGCCTGCACCGCGTACTTCGGGTGGCGACGCCGCCAGGCGCTGATCCCCGCCACACTGATCACCGCGACCCTGCTGGTCTGCGACGCGTGGTTCGACGTGATGCTCGCGTGGGGCACGCCCGACCTGTGGCCGAGCATCGCCTCGGCCGTGCTGTGCGAACTGCCGCTCGCCGCGTTCCTGGCCACCCGCGCCCGCCGGCTGCTGCGCTACACGTTGCGGGCGCACTGGTACGAACTCGGCCTGCCCGGCGAGCCACCGCCGCTGTGCCGCCTGCCGCTGCTCGGCCTGCCCGACCCGCGCCATCGGCCGTAGCCCCGCCCCGCGCCCGGGTGGCACGGCGCGCGTCGTGCCACCCGGGCGATCGGATCGGACGGCGTCACGCCTGGGCCCCTGGCCTCGAACACGCTGGGCTCGGCCCTGTTCGAGCAACCCGAGCGCACTCTGCTCCGGTTGCTCTTCCTGGATCCCGACGGCCGGGCGTTCTACCCCGATCGGGAGAAGGCTGCACGCAACACCGTCGCGTCGTTGCGCTCGGGTCCGGGCGACGATCCCGGCGATCCCGTGCTGATCTCGCTGATCGGCGAACTGAGCGTGCGCAGCCCGGACTTCGCCCGGCTGTGGGCCCGGCACGAGGTGCGCGCCGAGAGCACCGAGGCGAAGCGATTCCGGCACTCGAAGGTGGGCGAACTCGTCCTCTCCTACGAGTCGTTGACCGTCAACAGTGCCCCCGGTCAACAACTGGTCGTCTACCAGGCCGAGCCGAGCAGCCCGACCGAGGAGTCCCTGCGCCTGCCGGGCAGCCTGTCCGCCACGCCCCCGAACCGACCCTGCGGCCCGGCGGATCGGGAGAACGACGGAACGGCGAATCGGCGAACCCGCGGGGGCGACACGCCCTCGATCCGGGAAACGTCCCCCCGCGCCCGGCCCGACGCTGCTGGAATGGCAACGGACACCGCAGGAGACCACGACGGCGGGCACCGGCTCGCCGCCGCGCGTCAGGCGCGAGGGAGCGACCCATGACGACCGCACATCCGCCCCGTCCCTCGACGCCCACCGCCCCCGGGGCGCGCGCCGGCCGGGCCCCCGGCGCGTGGCCCGGACTGGGCCATCTCCCGCACCTGCTCCGGGCGCCGCTGCGCTTCCTCGGCTCGCTGCCCGCGCACGGCGATCTGGTGGAGATCCGGCTCGGCCCGCGCCCGGCCTTCGTGTTGTGCGATCCCGAACTCGCCCGGCTGGTGCTGGCCGACGGCCGCGGCTTCGATCGCATCGGGCCGCTCTACGAGGGTTCGCGCGCCGCGCTGGGCAACGGCCTGGCCACGTGTCCGCACGCCGACCACCGCCGGCAACGGTTGATGATGCAGCCCGCGTTCCGCGCCGAACACCTGCCCGGCTACGCCGACGCGATGCACCGCGAGATCGGCATGGCGCTGGATCGCTGGCGGCCGGGTCGGGTGGTCGACATGGTCGACGAGATGTTCGCGCTGACCACGACGGTCGCGGTGCGTACCCTCTTCGGTGCCGGCATCGCCGATCGGGACATCGCCGAACTGCGCGACAGCCTGGACACCTTCCTCAAGGGCGTCTATCTGCGCGCCCTGTTGCCCGCCGTCGACGCGCTGCCCACGCCGGGCGCCCGGCGCTACACCCGGGGGCTGGCCACCTGGCGGGCGCACGTGACCCGGATCATCGCCGACCGCCGCGCCGGCGACCCCGACGATCGGGATCTGCTGGGCCGGCTGCTCGCCGCCCGGGACGAGGCGGGCGGGGCGATGACCGAGGCCGAACTGCACGACCAGGTGGCCGTGTTGATCCTGGCCGGCGCCGAGACCACGTCCTCCGCACTGGCCTGGGCACTACACCTGATCAGCACCCACCCCGAGGCCGAGGAGGCCCTGCACGCCGAGGTCGACGCCGTGCTCGACGGGCGGGTGGCCGGTCCGCAGGACCTGCCCCGGCTGCCCTGGACCGGCAAGGTGCTCCGCGAGACGTTGCGGCTGTACCCGCCGGCCTGGGTGCTGCCGCGCACCACCACCCGCGAGATCGAGGTGGCCGGCCGCCGACTGGACACCGGCAGCACCCTCGTGTTCAGCCCGTACATCCTGCATCGCCACCCGGGGTTCCACGCCGAGCCGGACCGCTTCCGGCCCGAGCGCGAACATGCCGACGGGCTCGGCCCGGGGGCTTGGTCGCGCAGTTCGTTCGTGCCCTTCGGCAGCGGTCCGCACAAGTGCATCGGCGACACCTTCGCGCTGACCGAGGCCACCCTCGCGCTGGCCTCGATCGCCTCCCGCTGGCGACTGCGGCCGGCCTCCGCCGTGCCGGTCCGCGCCACCCCGCGCAGCGTGCTGACACCGCGCACCCTGCCGATGCACCTGATCCGCCGCTGACCCGGGGGACGGGCCCGGTCGCGAACCGCCGCCGACCCGCGCCTCGATCCGCCGCTCAGCCGTGGGCGGTCACGCACTCCCCCACCGGGGCGAACAGCAGGTTCCAGTTGCCCGGCACCCGCCGCACCGCGGAGTCGAGGTGGAATCGCACCACCGTCCACTCGTCCGGCCGGGCCGCCGCGCCGTGCGCCCGGACCGCCTCCAGGCTGCCGTCCAGCGCCTCGACCTGCTCCTCCTCGTCGAACCCGAGTCGCTCGTAGGCCCGTTCCACCTCCGCCGGCTTGGACAACGACTCGTCCCAGCCGGCGACCGCGTCGAGCAGATAAAGCAGATGACTGCCGGGGAGCGGGAGTTCGGCCCGCAGCCGGGCCGAGTCGAACTCCCGGTCCGCGTCCCGCGCCACCAGGTCCGAACCCCGCACGGCCCAGCCGACCAGGTCCACCCAGTAGTCGGGTGCGTGCCGGCCGTCGCTCTGTCGGATGTGCTCGCTCGCGAACGCCGCCATCAGGTCCGGGTCGTCGATCAACGGCGAGACGGCCAGGTCGCTCCGGCTGTCGAAGCCGAAGAAGTAGCGACGCCCGTCGAGCACGAGCGACTCGATGCCGGCCACGTGGCCGGTCCGTCCGGGCAACGGTTCGATCTGCCTGCTGGAGTCCGGGTTCATGCCGACGACGGTAGCGAGAACCACCGACGCGCGGGTGCCCGGCCCGTGGCTACCCGCCCACGCGTCGATGCAGGTCGCCCAGGACGGCCAGGTCCGCCTCCGTCAGGCGCAGCGCACCGGCGGCCACGTTGGCGACCAGGTGCTCGGGGTTGCCGGTGCCGGGAATGGCCAGCACGTGCGGCCCCTGGTGCAGCGTCCAGGCCAGCCGCACCTGCGCCGGGCTCGCGTCGTGGGCACGCGCCACGTCGAACACCTCCGCCGCGTCGTCGCCGACGACCCCCACCTGGCCCGCGGCCCCGGCGATCGCGTAGAACGGCACGAACGCGATGCCCTGTTCGCCGCAGGACCGCACGAACTCGTCCTGATCGGCCCGGATCCCGATCCCGTACCGGTTCTGCACGCAGACCACCGGCGCGATGGCCAGCGCCTCGGCGAGCTGATGCGGGTGGACGTTGGAGACGCCCAGGTGTCGGATCAGACCGGCCTCGCGCAGGTCGGCCAGCGCACCGAAACGCTCGGCGATCGAGTGGGTGCCCAGCACCCGCAGGTTGACCACGTCGAGGTGGTCGCAACCGAGCTGGCGCAGGTTCTCCTCGACCTGTCCGCGCAGTTCCGTCGGCGTGACCGCGTGCGTCGCCCACTGGCCCGCCGGGTCCCGGGCCGGTCCGACCTTGGTGGTGATCACCAGATCGTCCGGGTAGGGCGCGAGCGCCCGGTTGATCAGTTCGTTGGCGGAGCGCAGCGAGGAGAAGTAGAAGGCGGCGGTGTCGATGTGGTTCACCCCGAGTTCGACCGCGCGGCGCAGCACCCCGATCGCCCGGTTCCGATCGCTGGGCACCGCGTCGGCGTCGAGCGCCGCGCCGTCCTGGGTCAGGCGCATCGCACCGAAGCCGATGCGATTGATCATCAGATCGCCGAGCGTCCAGGTCCCCGATGCCGCGGCGGTACTCGTTGATGAAGTCATGGACGCATGATCGCGACGGACCGGGCCGATGACCATCGATTAAGCTGTGTGCGAATCCTCGGGGGCGACTGACGGTGTCGGCGGAACTGGCATTCTCGGCGGGCGATCCGGCCCGGATGCGGTTCGCCGTCTCGCCGATGTGGGAGGTCGGCCCGAGCTTTCGGCTGCTGATTTCGGGCGCCGCCCATCCGGTGCACCGGCCGTGGATCGAGCAGGTCCGCCCCGGGTGACGGCCGCCGGGCTGCACCGGGGCCGACTTGCCGAACTGATCCCGCCGGTCGGCTACATGCCCGACTTCCTCAATCCCGACGCCACCGGGGCCGGCCCCCGCCCTGGCGGCGGAGCCGACCGGGATCGTGGCCACTCCGGTGGCCGTCGTGCGGCGCGATCTGGACCGGCTGCGGCACGAGCGCGGCGGGCTGGGCCCCGAGTCGGAGGCGCTGTACGCGGACCCGCGCGCTCGGCCGGCCCGGGTCGCGGCCGAGGTCGAGGCGTATTGGGAGTCGGCGGTCGCACCGTACTGGGCGCGGATCCGCGCGGTGCTGGAGGCCGATGTCTTCCATCGGGCCCGACAGGTCGCCGAGCGTGGCGCGGGCGAGGTCCTCAACGAGCTGCACCCGTCGGTCAGTTGGCACGAGGACGCGTTGCGGCCGGCCCGCCGGCAGCGGGCGCTGTCCCGGCGGACGGCGGGCGCGGGGCTGCTGTTGATCCCGTCCGTGTTCACCGGGCCGGATCCGTTCACCCGGGTGACCCCGCCGGAACCACCGCAACCGGCCTATCCGGCCCGGGGCATCGGCACGTTGTGGACCCGGCGCCCGGTCGAGCCGAGCGCGCCCCTGGCCGCCGTACTGGGCCGTTCGCGAACGCTGCTGCTGAACGAACTGCACACGCCTGCCTCGACCACCGAACTGGCCCACCGGACCGGCCTCTCCCCCGCCGGGGTCTCCCAACAACTGACCGCGCTGCGCGACGCGGGCCTGGTCACCGCCCACCGCGCGGGCCGCACCGTCCTGTACGCCCGCACCTCGACCGCCGAATCCCTCCTCGCCCCCCGCCAGTCGCGGGCGCAGCGGTGCGGATGGTAACCCGAACCACCACGATCGCCCGCCGCGAGGGTGGACGGATCGGGGATTTTGTGCGCCGGATCGGGCGTGCGAGAGTGGTTCACGGAGCCCGAACCGGCTCCCGGACGAGGCACGCCGTACCCGGTCAAGACAAGACGGTGTCAGGGAGCGTGCCTGTCATGGCCTGGATCGTCCTGATCATCTCCGGTGTCCTGGAAGCCGTCTGGGCGACGGCACTCGGCAAGTCCGAGGGATTCAGCCGGATCGTGCCGACCGTGGTGTTCGGCGTCGGTCTGACCGCGAGCATGGCGGGCCTGGCGTTCGCACTGCGCGAACTGCCGGTCGGCACCGGCTACGCGGTGTGGGTGGGCATCGGCGCGGTGTTGACCGTCTCGTACGCGATGATCTTCGACGGCGAGGCGTTCTCCGTCGTCAAGGTGCTGCTGCTGGCCGGCATCGTCGGCAGCGTGGTGGGCCTGAAGGTCCTGCACTAGTCGCGCACCGGCCCCGGGGGGGCCCCCCCCCCCGGCCGGGGGGGGGGGCCCCGGCCCGGGCGGGCGGGAGGAAACCTGAGACCACGGCCCACCCACCCCCGGAGCGCGGGAGGGCCCGGGCGGCCAGAACC
>NZ_JBHZAV010000247.1:0-12147 GCF_042754445.1 Embleya sp. NPDC059213 | reverse complement strand
GCGCAGCGCGGAGAGCGGCGGAGCCGCAAAACAAAGACTTCGTGGCCCGTAGCGAAGCGAAGGGACACGAAGTCACGAGCGAGGGGCCACTTTTTTGTGGAGGAGCCCGCGACGGAACAAAAAAGTGGTGCCTCGCGAGCCGGCGCCAAAGGCGCCCAACAAGAAGCAGCGCTGCATCGCCGAACGCCGCCCACCCGCTCGCTACGCTCGCGACCCGGGCCGTCCCGCCGGTTCCGCTCACGACCGGGGCCACCGTGCTCGCTGCGCTCGCGTCCCGGCCCAGCTGTGGAGTCCGGCTCACGCCTCGGGCTTCTCGACTCGCTCCGCTCGCAAGCAAGCCCCATATGTCCGATTCGGCTCGCGCCTCAGGTCTCTCGACTCACTCCGCTCGCAACCAAGCCCGGATGTCGGGCCCGACCTGCGACCGCAGTCCACCGGCTCGCCGCACTCACAACCACGCCCGACCACCGAATTCGGCTCGCAACTCCACCCCGCCCACCCCACCCACAACCCACCCCCTACCCAAGCCCCCGAACCGTCCCCCCGTTCCGCAAGTTCCCCACCACCGTCGGAACCGCCGGACCTGCCGGACCTGCCGGACCTGCAGAACCCACCGACCCCACCGACCCCACCGAAAGCCCCCCACCCGCCCCCTTGACCACCACCTGCCGCCCCTCCCCAACCCCGGAAACCACCCCCGACACCACCACCCTCACCACATCCCGCGTCCCCGCCGCGACCAAATACCAGGCGCCCGTCCGCGAGCGCCACCACGTCGAAGTGACGATGTCGTTGCCGGAACGACTGCACGCAGGCGAATCAACAAGCCGGTTCACCGTCTGCGCGCCCGTCGCACTCGCCCCCGGCGGCAGGAACTGGACCACCACGTCGCCACCACCCCTGCGGTCGAACGCGTGCAGGCACGACCACATCGCCTCCCCGGCCGCCTCGGGCAGGTCGAAGTGCGCGAACTCCCAGTTGTTGACCAGCCGCAGCCCCCGGCCACGCAACGTCTCCAGTGCGCACGCGGTCCGCGACCACACGCCGAGTGCACGTTCGCTCGACGCCGCCTCGGACGGCCGCCCGGTGTGGGCGTACTCCGGCGGCGGCATGTACGTCAGGTGAGTCGCGGACAGTTCGCCCAGATCCGCGAGCAGGTAGGGATGGTTGTCGGCGGCGCGCCTGGCCAGCAGTTCGAGCACCGGCACGGTGACGCAGCCCTTCCCGGCCGTACCCGGGTCGGGCATCGGAGCCGTGACGCCGCCGGTGATCGCGAGCGGCCTGCTCTTGTCCTCGGGCCGCCGCAGGTCCCGCACCGCGGCCTCGTCCACCCAGGGCGCGAGCAACATGCGAACCCCGGCCGGATCGCGGCGAAGCACCACGGCCGAGGCGGAGCGCTCGTCCGAGTCGTCGGCCGCGGCGACGTCGAGGGTGCGCCTGCCGTGGTCGTCGGTATAGCGGGCCAGGCGCGTGCCGTCGGCGAGGAGCACGACGGTCGCCCCCGCGACGTCGCCCGCGTACAGCACACGCGGGACGCCCGTCGGCGGACCGACGGCGGTGCCCCGGCCGAGCGTGACCGCGGTGCCGTCGTCGGGGTCGGCCCAGGCCCGCATCGCCCGTCGGGTCAACGCCTCGTCGCCGGCCCGCGCTCCTCGGGTGGACCACACGTCGAAGTCCAGTCGGGTCGTGCCGACCCAGGCACCGGCCGGAATCGATCGCGGCGGACCACCGACCACCCGTGCGGCGGACGTGGCCCGGTCGGCCCGGCCGCCGTCGCCGGTCGAGGGTTCGCTCCCGCTCATCGTGTACCAGGCGATCGTGGCAATGGCGGTGGCCGAGGCCAGGACGCCCAGCGCGAGGTGCCGACGGCGCCGACGGCGCAGCAGGTCCGACGGGGTGGCCCGAAGGGTGCACGGGTCGAACGGGTCGGCGCGCAGCACGTCGGGGGTTAAGCCGGGCCCGTCCGGATGCCCGGCCGGGCGGAGCGCGGGTCCGCCGGCATCCGCCTCGGTCTCGGCGGCCAGGACGTCCTCGACGCCGGCGGCGAGCAGGAATTCGCCCGCCTCGACGGGGTCCAGGCCGTCCAGCACACGCAGGACGAGAAACGCGCGGGCCGGGCCGGACAACCGGCCGAGCGCCTGCTCGATCGCCGGCTCGTCCGCGTCGCCGGTCGGCGGGAACAGCCGCAGACCCCAGACCTGCGGCAGCAACACCCGATGCCGGCCGGATCGGTTCGGGCGCAGCGCACCACGCACGACGTGCAGCCGGACGAGATCGGCTTCGCTCATCTCCACGACGCCGGGGCGGCGTCCGCGATCGCGCAGCCGGCCGGGCAGTGCGTCCTGGACCAGGGCGTGCGCGGCCAGTACCCGCCGGTGTCGCTCCATCGCAGGCGGCAGGATCAGGTAGGCCAACCGCACGAGTTCGGAGTAGCGCCCGACCACCAGGGCCTCGGTGCGGCGCACCGCCCCCTGCTCCAGCCGGCGTCGGCACAGGTCGACGAGATCGGCCCGGGCCCGCCGCGCCCGCCGCCGGACACTCCGCTCGTTCCGATCGCTTCGATCGGCCCCCGCGTCGGGGCCGTTCGAACCGGCTCGGGCCGCCGGGTCGGGTGTGCTCTCGTCGCCACCGTGTCGCATGTGGGATCCCCTCTCGCCGCGCCCGGGTCGGCGCCCGCGAATCGGTACGGGGCCCGTGCGCATGATGGCCAACGAGCACCGTCGGGAGGGGTCACACCTAATACGAACATCTATTTTTGTGTTGCCATGTGCTCACGCCGGTCGCACCGTCCGGCGGTGCCGGCGATCGTGTCGATCCGGCATGCGGACTCGACCTTCGAACTCGGCCGATCCGACGGTCAGCCCGGTCCGACGAAACCCGACTGGTAGGCGGCGATCACCGCCTGGGTGCGGTCGCGGGCCCCCAACTTGCCCAGCAGCGCGCTCACATGGCTCTTCACCGTCTCGGTGCCCAGGAACAGTTCGGCGGCGATCTCGGCGTTGTTCAGCCCCCGGGCCATCGCCCGCAGCACATCGGCCTCCCGGTCGGTGAGATTGGCCCGGGCCACCGCGTCGCCGCCGGCCGCCTTCCCGTGGCGCTCGACCAACGCCCGCAGCTTGGCCGGGAACACCAGGGAGTCTCCGGTGGCCAGGGCCCGTACCGCTCCGGTGATCTCGGCAGGGCGGGCCCGTTTGAGCAGGAAGCCGTGCGCTCCCACCCGGAGCGCCTCGTAGACGTATTCGTCGTTCTCGAAGGTGGTGATGATCAGGATCTTGGGCGGCTGGTCGAGATGGGCGAGCAGGTCCCGGGTGGCCTGGATCCCGTCCACCCGCGGCATCCGCACGTCCATCGCGACCACATCCGGGCGCAGCGAGCGCACCAGCGAGAGCACGCCCGCGCCGTCGTCGGCCTCTCCCACGACCTCCAAGTCGGGCTGCGCGCCCAGGATGGCCCGCAGACCCGCCCGGACCAGTTCGTCGTCGTCCACCAGCAGGATCCTGATCGTCACGACGCCCACCGTAGAGGTAGGCGCACATGCACCCGCCAATAGTCCTCGTGCACACCGGCGGTGGCCTCGCCGCCGAGCAACGCGGCCCGCTCGCGTATGCCGCGCAGACCGCTGCCGCTGCCGGCGCCGACCACCCGCCGCTCCCCTACCGCCGCGGGCGCGCTGCTCAGTACGAGCAGCTCGACGTCGTGGTCGTCCACCGTGACGGTGACGTCGACCGGCACGGGGCCCGCGTGCCGCAGCACGTTGGTGAGCGACTCCTGCACGATCCGGTAGCCCTCCCTGGAGATCACCGCCGGCACCGCGTCGAGGGCGCCCGATACCCGCAGTTCGACCGAGGCTCCCGCGCCGCGCGTGCCGTCGATCAGGAGCTTGAGCTCGGGCAGGCCGGGTCGAGGCGCGGCGGGCTCCGGTGCGTCACGCAACAACAACAACATGCGTTCCAGGTCTTCCAGGGCCTGCCGACCGGTCTCCTCGATCGCTTCGAGCGCCCGGTTCGCGAAGCCGGGGTCGCTGTCGAGCAATTGCCGGGCGGCGCCGGCCTGAAGCACCGTCACCGACAGGGCGTGACCGATCGAGTCGTGCAATTCACGGGCGAGTCGATTGTGTTCGAGCAGTTGCTCGGTCCGCCGCTCGGCTGTCGCGAGGCGTTCGTTCGCGGACGGTCCGAGCAGTCGGGTGCCGAGCCGGGTGAGCAGCCAACCCACGCCGGCCAGGTAGTAGAGCGCCCCGACGATGAGCAGCAGGCCGAGCGGGATCAGCCACCAGTGCCCGGCACCGCCCGCGAAGGTGAGCCCGCCGAACTCCATGCCGCCGTCCGTGCCCGGCGCCACGATCATCGCGACCCCCGTGAACACCGCGTGGCCGGTGGGCGCCAGACCGAGCCAGGCCAGGTCGACCCGCAGCACCAGCCACAGTGCGGTGCGCCACCGATCCGCCCAGCCCTGGGACCGGGTGACCACGATGTCGCTCTCGTCGCCGGGACGCAGCAGCAACCTGGCCAGGAACCCCTCGAACCGGCGCGCCTCGGCGAGCAGCCCGAACGCGACCAGGATCGGAATCGGGGCGACCAGCAGCGCCAGGCCGTCGGCGGCGCCGCTGTCCCCCTCCAGGCCGGGGTACACCAGTGCGACCGCGACGCCCAGGGCCAGCGCCGTGAACAGGTGGAAGGCCCGCGTGTACGTCGTCGGCGCGACGAGCGGCCGGACGAGGTGGGTGAGCGATGGGCGAAGCGGCGCGATCCGGGACATGCGGCCATCCTGCCGGGTCGCCGCGAGCACGACCTCCCCCGGCCGGGGGAGAGCGTCCCCACGGTTGGGGGATCCGGCGCGGGGCCCCGGAATCGCAGTCTTGAGGCACCGCAGCAACCGGGCGGCGCCCACTCCGAAGCAGCCGAGGGAGCACAGCAGATGATCCGCATCCGCAACCTGACGAAGCGTTATGGCGACGTCCTCGCGGTGGACGACCTCGACTTCGAGGTCGCCGCCGGCACGGTGACGGGCTTCCTGGGTCCCAACGGCTCGGGCAAGTCGACCACCATGCGGATGGTGCTCGGCCTGGACCGCCCCACGGCCGGTGCCGCGACGATCGGCGGCCGGGTCTACGGCGAGTTGCGCGAGCCGCTGCGCCATGTGGGAGCGCTGCTCGACGCGGGAGCCGTGCATCGGCGCCGCCGGGGCCGCGACCATCTGCTCTACCTCGCGCGGTCCAACCGCATAGCGGACTCCCGGGTGGACGAGGTGCTCGACCGGGTCGGTCTGACCGACGCGGCCCGGCGTCGGGCCGGCACCTACTCGCTCGGGATGCGCCAACGGCTGGGCATCGCCGCCGCGTTGTTGGGCGATCCGGGGGTGCTGATCTTCGACGAGCCGGTCAACGGCCTCGACCCGGAGGGCATCCGGTGGATCCGCGACCTGATCCGGTCGTTGGCCGGCGAGGGGCGCACGGTGTTCCTGTCCAGCCACCTCATGAGCGAGATGGCGCTGACGGCCGATCATCTCGTGGTGATCGCCGCCGGTCGGTTGTTGGCCGACACCTCGCTGGCCGAGTTCGTCGGCGAGGGCGAGTCGTTGGAAGACGTCTATCTCCGGCTGACCGCCGGACACGAGCAGTTCGTGGGAGGTGGCCGCGCGTGAGCACGGCAACGACACAGGTCGGCGGTGCGTTCCCGGCCGCGCTTCATGCCGAATGGACCAAGCTCCGCTCGGTGCCCTCGACCCGATGGCTGCCGGTGGTCGTGGTGGCGCTGACGGCGGGCATCGGCATACTGGTCGACGCGTTCGTCGCCGAGGGCCAACGTCGCGAGGACGGCGCGGAATACGACCCCTTCACTCTCGTGCACTACGGCATCAACATCGGCCACCTGGCCATGGTGGCCTTCGCGGTGCTGGTCGTCGCCGGCGAGTACGGCAGCGGCACCATCCACGCCTCGCTCGCGGCGGTGCCCGATCGCCGCGTGTTCGCCGCCGCGAAGTTGACCGTGATCACCGCGGTGGCGCTGGCCACCGGCGTCGTCTCGAGTCTGGCCTGCACGCTGTCGGCCCGGGTGTTCCTGCCCGAGGGCGACATCTCGCTGACCGCCGCGGAGACCTGGCGCACAGCCTTCGGTCAGGTGGCCTACCTGCTGCTGTTGGCGGTGATCTGTGCCGGCGTCACCTTCGTGCTGCGCACGCCGATGGCGTCGCTGGGGGTGTTGATGCCGCTGGTCCTGCTGGGCACCACCGCGCTCACCGCGATACCGGGGGTGCGCAAGGTGGCCAGGTTCCTGCCGGACCGGGCCGGGCAACGCATCATGCGGCTGCGGGACTTCAACGCCAACGAACTCGATCCGTGGACGGGCTTGGCGGTGATGGCCGGCTGGGCGATCGTCGCCGCGGCCCTCGCGATGATCGTGGTGCGCCGGCGCGACGCCTGACACCGGGTGCGCCCCTCCGGTTACCCAGGGTCACTTGTGGGCATTCCAGAGCGCATGTCCAGATGGCGGCGGCGCGAAACGGCGGCAGGGGAACCCCTGCCGCCCACCCGGCGCAACACCGAACTCCTGCTGCTCGTCTTCGCGGTCCTGGTCCCCGTCTTCGCCTATGCGAACGTCGGTCTGGCCATGGACGGCTCGATCCCGCCGGATACCGCGAAATACGGCCTCGGGCTCGGTTTTCTCGTGCTGGTCGCACACATCCTGGTGCGCCGCTTCGCACCGTACGCCGACCCGGTGCTGCTGCCCATCGCCGCGCTGCTCAACGGCTTGGGGTTGGTCCTGATCTACCGACTCGACCTGGAGACACCGAAGGTGCAGGCCGCGCCGTCGCAACTGATGTGGTCGGCCATCGGGGTGATCCTGTTCGCGGTGGTGATGATCGCCGTGCGCGATCACCGCGCCCTGGGCAAGTACGCATATCTCGCGGCGGCCGTGGCCCTGTTCCTGATGATCGTTCCGGTCTTCTTCCCGGCGATCAACGGCGCCAAGGTGTGGATCCGGCTCGGCCCCTTCTCGCTGCAACCCGGCGAGTTCGCCAAGATCGTCCTGGTCGTGTTCTTCGCGTCCTACCTCGCCACCACACGCGAGACGCTGATGATGATCGGCCGCCGGTTCTGCGGTGTGAACCTGCCGCGCGGCCGCGACCTCGGCCCGGTCGTCGCGGTGTGGCTGGCTTCGGTCGGCATCCTGGTCCTGGAGCGCGATCTGGGCACGTCCCTGCTCTACTTCGGCGCGTTCGTGGTGATGCTCTATGTCGCGACCGCCCGGATCGGCTGGATCCTGGTCGGCCTGATCCTGATCGCCCTTGGTGCGTTCGTGGTCGGCTCCGCCGAACCCCACGTGCACAGCCGGGTGCAGAACTGGCTGGATCCGTTCGCGAGCATCCACGCCGGGCTCGGCGCGGGCCAACTGGCCCAGTCGCTGTTCTGCTTCGCCGCCGGTGGCCTGCTCGGTGCCGGCCTCGGCCTGGGGCATTCGATCCTGGTCGGCTTCGCCGCCAAGAGCGACTTCGTCCTGGCCACCGTCGGCGAGGAGCTCGGACTGACCGGCATCGCCGCGCTGTTCGTGCTCTACGCCCTCCTGGTCGCCCGCGGCTTCCGGGCCGGCCTGACCGCGCCGGACCCGTTCGGCTCGCTGCTCGCCTACGGGCTTTCCGCCGTGCTGGCCATCCAGGTGTTCGTGGTCGCCGGTGGGGTGACCGCGTTGATTCCGCTTACCGGCATGACCATGCCCTTCCTTGCCCAGGGCGGCTCGTCCGTGGTCACCAACTGGGCCCTGATCGCCCTGCTGATGAAGGTCAGCGACCGCGGCCGCCGGCCGCCCGCGCCGATCGAGGAGCCGAGCCTGTTGCCCGAGGACGAGGAGGTGCCCGCGTGATCGTCACCGCTCGGCGAGCCGCCGGTTTCTGTCTGCTGCTGCTCCTGGCACTGCTCGGCAATGCCACCTGGCTGATGGCGCACGAGGCCGACGCCTACGACCACATGGCGGGCAATCGCCGCCCACAGATCGTGCGTTACCAGCAGGAGCGCGGCGACATCCTGGTCGCCGGGCGGCCGATCACCGGTTCGCCACACACCGCCGGCACCTCCGACCTGGCCTACGGCCGCAACTACACCGACGGCCCGCTCTACGCCCCGGTCACCGGCTACGCGTCCCAGCTCTACGGCGCCACCCTGCTCGAAGGCGTCGAGGACGACCTCCTCGCGGGCACCGATCCGCGCCTGGGCGCCTGGCCGGTGATCACCGCGATCACCCGCCGGCGCAGCCCCGCCGGCAACGTCGCCACCACGATCCTGCCCGCCGCCCAACAGGCCGCGTTCGCCGGTCTCGCGAGCACCGGCAACAAGGGCGCGGTGGCCGCGCTCGACCCCGCCACCGGCGCGATCCTGGCCCTGGTGAGCACGCCGTCCTACGACCCGGGCCGGCTGGCCGGTGCCAACAAGGCGACCCGGACCGCATGGACGGCGCTGGACACCGACCCCGACCGGCCGATGCTCAATCGTGCGCTGCGCGAGACCTATCCCCCGGGCTCGACCTTCAAGGTGGTCACCGCCGCCGCGGCGCTCGCCTCCGGCACGGTCGCCGATCCGGACGAGCCGACCACCTCGCCCGATCCCTATCCGCTGCCCGAGTCGCGCACCCGACTGGGCAACGAGGTCTCCGGTTGCCGCGACGCGTCGCTGCGTTACGCGCTGGCGATGTCCTGCAACACCGTGTTCGCCAAGCTCGGGGTCGACATGGGCGCCGAGGTGATGCGTCGGCAGGCCAGGGCGTTCGGCTTCGACGACCCGAAGTTGCGGATCCCGGTCGCGGTCACCGAGAGCGTGTTCCCGCGGAATCCGGATCGCCCGCAGACCGCGCTGTCCTCGATCGGCCAGTTCGACACCCGGGCCACCCCACTGCAGATGGCGATGGTCGCGGCGGGTGTCGCCAACGACGGCGAGGTGATGCGGCCGTACCTGGTCGAGCGGCTCACCCGCGGCAACGGCAGCATCGTGCACACCACCGACCGGGAAGCCCTGGCCCGGGCGGTCGCTCCGCCGGTGGCGCGCCGACTGCAGAAGATGATGGAGGACGTGGTCACCACCGGCACCGGGGGCAACGGGCGCATCGACGGCGCCGTCGTCGGCGGCAAGACCGGCACCGCGCAGCACGGCGAGAACAACCGGGCCGTGCCCTACGCCTGGTTCATCGCCTACGCGAAGGCCGACGCCGCCGCCAAACCCGCCGTGGCGGTCGCCGTGGTGGTCGAGGACGGCTCGGCCGACCGCGCCGACATCACCGGCGGCGGCCTCGCCGCCCCGATCGCCAAGGCCGTGATGTCCGCCGTGCTGGCCGCCCGATGACACGCCGCCTGACGCGCCGCGCCGGCTCCCGCACCGCGTCAGCTCTTGCGCAGCCCGGCCAGCACCCGGTCGATCACCTGGCCCACCTCGCGCCGGGCGTTCGCCGGGTCCGCGGCCCGTGCGGTGTACATGCTCGCCTCCGAGATCAGCGACGCCAACAGCCGGGCCAGCGGCGGCACCGGCAACTCGTCGATCTCGCCGTTGTCCATCGCCTGCCGCAACCACGCGGCCAACAACCCGTGGCCGTGCTCGTCCACGAGCGCGTCCCACGACCCGGGCCCGAGCACCGCCGGCCCGTCGACCAGCACGATCCGCTGGAAGTCCCCGGTCGTGCACACGTCCAGGAACGACTGGAATCCGTGCCGCAGTTGATCCCATGGTTCGCTGGGGTGCTCCTGGGCATGACGCATCTCGTGGGCGACCAGCGTCTCGGCCGCCTCCGCCGCGACGGTCTCCATGACCGCGCGAAACAGATCGGCTTTGTCCTTGAAGTGGTGGTACAGCGCACCCCGGGTCACCCGGGCGCCGGCCACGATCTCCTCGGTGCCGGTCTGTGCGTAACCCTGCGTCGCGAACAGCTCACGCGCGGCGGCCAACAGGGCCGCACGGGTGTCCGCGACATGTTGTGCCCGACGCGTGACCGCCATACAACCCCCACGTGACGTACAGCCTGTATGTTGAAGATGTTGTCATCATCGGGCACACCCGGGCAACGACGCCACGCCGAGTCGAGGTTCAGCGGACGCCGACGCCCCCGGGTTCGGGGATAGAGAGGACGCGAGGGCATGGGCCTGCCGCTGAACCTGGCTGTGAAAATCGGCACTCACCTGGTCAAGCAGAAGATCAAGCGGGTCGACAAGTTCGCGATGATCGTGGAGGTCGAGCCGCTGTTCGCCTGCAACCTCAAGTGCGGCGGGTGCGGCAAGATCCAGCAGCCGCACGACGTCCTACGCAAGCGCATGTCGGTCGAGCAGGCCGTCGCGGCCGTCGAGGAGTGCGGCGCGCCGATGGTGTCGCTGGCCGGCGGCGAGCCGTTGATGCACAAGCAGATCGACCTGATCGTCGAGGAACTGCTCAAGCGCAAGAAGTTCGTGATCATCTGCACCAACGCCGTGCTGCTGCCCAAGCACCTGCACAAGTTCAAGCCGAACAAGAACTTCGCGTGGATGGTGCACATCGACGGCCTGCGCGAGAAGCACGACCAGGCGGTGGACAAGGAAGGCGTCTTCGACGAGGCGGTGGCCGCGGTCAAGATGGCCAAGGCCGCCGGGTTCCAGGTCTACACGAACAGCACGTTCTTCAACACGGACTCCCCCGAGAGCATCGTGGACGTGCTGAACTTCCTCAACGACGACCTCAAGGTCGACCGGATCCAGATCTCCCCGGCCTACGCCTACGAGAAGGCCCCGGTGCAGAACCGCTTCCTGGGCGTCGAGCAGACCCGGAAGTTGTTCGCGTCGGCGTTCGCCGGCGGCAACCGCAAGAAGTGGCGGCTCAACCACTCCGCGCTCTTCCTGGACTTCCTGGAGGGCAAGCGCGACTTCGAGTGCACGCCGTGGGCCATCCCGTCCTACTCGTTGCTCGGCTGGCAGCAGCCCTGCTACCTGATGGGCGACGGCTACGTGCAGAGCTACAAGGAGTTGCTCACCGACACCGAGTGGGAGAACTACGGTCGCGGCAAGGACCCGCGCTGCGACAACTGCATGGCGCACTGCGGCTACGAACCCACCGCCGTCCTGGCCACCATGGGCTCCCTCAAGGAGAGCCTCCGCGCGGTCGTCGCCGGCTGATCCCACCCCGGGGTCGACGGCCCACCCCCGTCGACCCCGCCGCGCGGACGCGGACACACCGGAGTCCCACACCCCGACGGCCGGGTCGCCGCCCGGTCCGGCCCGATCGTCTGTGGGATCGCATCGAAAACGCGGTGCTCGGATGGCGAGCGGCCTGATCGTTCGCCGTGACGGAGTTCGAGACGAGCGTGCGCGACAACGAGCAACTCGTCCGGCATGCACCGTCGGGAATGCGGTTCGTGCTTCCGCAACAATCGATTGGGAAGCCCGGTCACCCCTCACCGGCAACCGGGCTGCCACAACCTGATGAGTCGTCAGCGTACCGGAATGTGCGTTGACACGTGTCGCATGGGTCGCCTCCGAACCAAATCTTGACCCTTCTTGCCGCGTGGGCCCTGGCGTGTCGGGTAGATTCGCGCGCCTATCGGCCCACCACGGGGCCATGGCGATACCGCGAGGCGTGTGTTCCGCGGGTTGAATTGGGGGCTTGTCAGATGGTTCATCGTGTTCTCAGGCGTCTCGCCGGTCCGATCCTGCTCGCGGTGTTCGCGGCCGTATTGACCGCCGTGCCCGCGCAGGCCGCGTCGGCGCCGGCTCAGGCGCAGGTACGCCAGGTCTCCTCCGCGACGGTGTCGGGCGCATTCACCTCGGCCGGCGTGCAGACGGTCGCGGACACCTCGGCTCGCACCACGTCGCACCAGGCCGCCGCCCAGCAGAGCCACCCGACCAAGAAGGCCAAGAAAAAGAAGAAGAAGAGCTTCTTCAAGAAGGCCGGCAAGTTCATCTTCGCGATCATCGGCATCATCATCGTCGCGATCATCATCTTCTTCGTCTGGCGGGCCCTCAAGCGCCGCAACTGATCGAGCGTCGCGCCCGATCGGGCACCCGCCTCGATCCGGCACTCCCGCCCGATCCGAAAGGCACCGCGGGGCCCCCGCCTGATCGGGGGGGCGGGGGGGCGGGGGTTCGGCAGGGCGTTATTAACCAATAACACCCCCAACCTCCCAACAACATGTGTGTGTGCCGTGT
>NZ_JBHZAV010000246.1:0-12254 GCF_042754445.1 Embleya sp. NPDC059213 | reverse complement strand
GGTGCCTCGCGAGCCGGCGCCGAAGGCGCCCAACAAAAAGCAGCGCTGCATCGCCGAAAGCCCCCCACCCGCCCGCTCCGCTCACGACCCGGGCCCACCCCCCCGCTCCGCCCACCCCCCAGGCCCCCCGACCCGCTCCACTCACAACCCAGCCCAGTCGCGCTCAACGCACCCTCGCTCACCGCGTCGCTCCACTCGCGACCCCGGCGAACCGCCACGCTCCGCCCACGACTCCAGCTTGCGGGCCGGCTTCACGCACGATGCCGCTCGCCCCAGGACACCACCCCGCCCACCGTTCGGCCCGCCACGCCTGCTGCGCCCCGTGCGCGCAGTTGCGGGAACATCCCCGGGTTCCCAAAAGGATCCGCGTCGGCGGACGCGTACTCCCCGGGGATGTCCCCTCCCGCCCGGCGCGGGGGCGGCACACGCCGGGCGCCGGGACCAATGACCTGGGTCCCGGGGTCCATACCGTGCGGCTCGGCCGGCAGGCCCTTCAGCTGCTCAGCCCGTCAGCCGGTGCGCGGGTCAGCCGGTCCGCAGGTCAGCCGGTCTGCGGGTCAGCCGGTTCGCGGGCCAGCCGGTCCGCAGGTCAGCCGGTTCGCGGGCCAGCCGGTCCGCCGGCCAGCCGATCAGCCCACCCGCCAGCCCACCCGCCCGCCAACCCGCCGACCAAGGCCAACACCCCTCCTCGACCCCAAGCCCCCAACCTCACCAAACATCCGCCTGGACGAACGCCCCACCCCATCCAACCAGCCGGCCGACCCCCCCAGCCCCGCAACCTCACCCCACCCGAAGCCCGCCCGCCCCGCCCCTCACCGCTCCGCCAAGTAGGCCGCCGCCACCGCCCGCAGGTGGTCGTGTCGGCCCTCGTAGGCGCGGTGTCGGCCGAGGAGGGCCTTCGGCAGCTTCCCCACCATCGTGTAGTTCGTGTCGCACACGTTCGCCGCCGGGGCCAGCCCCGTCTGGCTGACCAATTGGTAGGCGTCGAGCAGGTCCAGGTCGAGCAGGTCCGCCGTCCAGTCCACCAGGTCGCGCTGGCTGATCCGGAAGGCGTCCTCCAGGGGGCGGGCCGAGCCGGTGGTGAGCAGGTGGTCGTCGTTCTCCAGGCGCGGCGACACCGGGGCACCGCCCTTGATCAGGTCGACCACGATCACCGTGCGCATCGCGGCCTCGACCGCCGTCCCGCAGACCTCCCCCTCGCCCTGCCGGGCGTGGCCGTCGCCGATCGAGAGCATGCCGCCCGCGACGTTGACGCCGAAGTACGCGGTGGTGCCGGCGCGCATCTCGGGGGTGTCCATGTTGCCGCCGTGCGCGCCAGGGGTGATCGACATCAGCGTCTCGCCGCCGGCGGGCGCGACGCCGACGGTGCCGTGCATCGGGTCCAGCGGCAGGTCGACGGTGAAGTCGCTCTTCCGGGCCCGGAAGCGGCAGATGCCCGCCGCGACGTCCAGGTCGTACACCCACACCCTCTCCTCCAGCGGCGCGTGCAGCATCGCCGTGGTGTTCGTCGCGGTGAGTGCGCCGAAGTGCGGGAAGGTGCTGGAGATGCCCCAGTCGCGGGCGGGCGTGATGTCCACGAAGTGCACCGCGAGGGTGTCCCCGGGTTCGGCGCCCTCGACCGCGATCGGTCCGGTGACCGGATTGAGGTAGGGGAAGGTGCACACCGCGCTGGGCAGGTCGTCGATGCCCTTGACGTTGCCGCCGAAGCAGTCCTCGGTGGACAGTTCGACGATGGTGCCCGGGCGGACGGTGACCAGGGGTCGGCGTCCGCCGAAGGTGTAGGCGTACTGGTGGTAGGTCGGCCTCAGCGAGACGACTTCGAGCAGGGTCATACGGGTTCCTCGACCTGGTCGATGGCGGAAATTTGGGGCCGACGGCCCGCCAGCACCAGGCCGGCGAGGAGGGCGAGGCCGATCGCGAACCAGATCCCGCCCAGCCGTTTCGCGTCGCCGTCGGCGTTGTAGACGACGTAGGCCAGGATCGCGAAGCCGAGTGAGGGCGCGATCAGGTGTCGCCAGTAGTCGCGGCTGCGCTGCCGGACGAGATGGTGCACGACCACCGACACGTGCAGGACCAGGAAGGTGGTGAGCGCGCCGATGTTGACCAGGCTGCTCAGTGTGGTGATGCCGTCGTCGCGGGTGCTGGTGTACAGGCCCAGGGCGAGCGAGATCGCGGCGACGAGCAGCGTGGCGTTGACCGGGACCCGGTGCTTGGGGTGCACCTTGGCCAGGAAGGACGGCAGTTGCCGGTCCCGGGCCATGGCGTACAGCAGGCGCGAGGTCGCGGCCTGGGCCACCAGCGAGTTGGCGAAGCCCCAGGCGATCGCGGTGGCCACCGCGGTGAGCTTGGCCAGCCAGCCGCCCGCCGCGACCCGGGCCGCGTCGTAGAACGCGGTGCCGTCCGGATCGCCGTTGTCGATCAGCGCCTTGGGGTCGGCCACCAGCAGCGAGGCCACCCACGTCTGCACGATGAACAACGTCCCGGCCAGGAGCAGCGCGGCGACCATCGACCGGCCGATGGCCTTGGCCGAGTCCTTGTTCTCCTCGGACAACATCGAGATGCCGTCGAAGCCGAGGAAGCTCAGCGCCGCGATCGAGACGGCGCCGAAGACCAGGCTCCAGGAGAAGGTGTCGCTGTTGTAGATCGGGGTGAAGTCGAAGCCGCGGCCCTTGCCGTCGATCAGGGCGACCACGCCGATCACGATGAACACGATCAGGATGATCAGTTCGCCGATCAGCATGATCTTGTTGACCTTGGCGGTCATCGCCACGCCGAGGTAGTTGACCGCCGTGTTCAGCAACACGAACCCGACCACCCACATCCACACCGGGATCGAGGTGACCAGCGAGTTCATCGCGACTGCGGCGATCAGGTAGAGCAGGCCGGGGACCAGGATGTAGTCGAGCAGGATCATCCAGCCGGCCAGGAAGCCCACCGGGGCGGCGATGCCGCGTCCGGCGTAGGAGTACACGGACCCGGCCATCGGGAACGCCTGGGACATCTGCGCGTAGGACAGCGCCGTGAACATCATCGCGACCATGCCGATGACGTAGGCGAGCGCCACCATGCCGCCGGAGCCCTGGAACACGCCGCCGAAGATGCCGAACGGCGCGATCGGGACCATGAAGACCAGGCCGTAGACGAGCAGATCACGAAAACTCAGGGAGCGGCGGAGCTCTTGCTTGTAGCCGTACTTCTCGATCGACTCGGAACCACCGGACGAACCGGAACCACCGGTCGAGCCGGGTCTTGCGGTCGATGCGGGCGTGGGGACTTCGCTCATGTCGATCTCTCCTCGGGACGACCCCGAGGGGTCTCGAAGAGACCTTAGAACCAGTTATTTCCAAATGGAAGTACTTTCTCGCCGCGGCAACACGGCGAAATCCAGCCCCTCCGCCCGAGCCAGGTACACCTGCCGACGCGGCGGCCCCAACGGCGAGCGCGCCCAGGCCCCACGCGCCGCGTCCGACCCCCCGTCCAACAGCCGATCCACCGCCGCCGCCAACCCGCTCGGCGCGAGCGCGCCCCGCGCGGCCAACGCCGCGACCAGATGCAGCCCGTCGTACAGGCCCTCCGCGTAGGCGTCCAACACCGGCGCCTGCGGACCGAACAACGACCGGTGCCGCTCGGCCAGACCCAACCGGCGATCGTCGGTCTGCGACGCGAACGACTGCATCACCGCGTACATCGCGCCGGTGTCGTCCCCGCCGTACGCCAACAGGCCGTTCTCCTCCAGCGAGCCGGACAGCCGGACCAGGATGCGATCCAGCCCGGCGTGCCGCAACGCCCGATTGAAGTCGACCAGATCACGGCCGATCAGGCTGAGCAGCAGCGCGTCGGCCCGGGTGCTCCGCAGGCCCGCGAACAACTCGTCCAACCCGTCCCGCACCGCGCCGAAGCCCACCCGCCGCTCGTACACCACACTGCTGCGCGCGTCCGCGATCAACCGGCCGGCGGCGGCGTGGATGGCCTGCGGCCAGATGTAGTCGTTGCCGATCAGGGCCCACCGCCGCAGCCGATGGTGCTCGGTGAGCCACCCGATCGACTCGCGCAGTTGCCGCATCGGGTCGACACCCGTGCAGACCACCCCGGGCAACCGGCCGCCGCCCTCGTGCGGCGGGGTGAAGATGTACGGCGTCCGGCCGCCGACCACCGCCTCGATCGCGCGATGCACGTCGCTGGTGTGGAAACCGACCAGCACGTCCACCGCGCCGGCGTCGCCGAGCATCCCGACCTGCGCCGCGACCCGGTCGGGCGGGCCGCCGGCGTCCACCAGGACCAGCTCCATCGGGCGGTCGCGCACACCGCAGGCCGTGTTGATCTCGTGTGCCGCGAGCAGCGCCGCATCCACCGCGGAGGGCCCGATGATCCCCAGCGCACCGGACTGGGGCACCACGAGTCCCACTCGAAGCACCTGGGGATCCCGGTCGGAATACAGCGCTTCGAGCGGCTCGATCAGGACTGTCTCGACGCTCATAAGGCGAGTAAGTATGCTCCTGGGAACGGCCTGGCGAAGGGGTGATGAGCATGTCCGCCGGCGAAATCGCAGAGCGAGCCGTCGCGCCGCCGCTCCTGGTCGAGCTGCTCACCCTCGCGCAGCGCCGCCTCACCCGCACGCTGACCCACGCGTTGGCCGAGGAGGACTGCACCTTCGACCAGTGGCTCGTGCTGCGCGCCCTGGGCGACGGCGAGGGCCGGCTGATGGGCGATCTGGCGCAGCGCCTGCTGATCCCGCACGCCAGTCTGACCCGGATCGTGGACGCGCTGGTGGACGACGGCTGGATCTACCGACGTCAGTCCGGCATCGACCGCCGCCGGATCGCGGCCCATCTGTCCCGACGCGGCCACGATCGCCTGACCCGGCTGAACGCGCTGGCCGAGGCACACGAATCGGCCGTACGAACCGCGTGCGCGAGCGAGGATCCGGCCACCCTGCTCGCCTTCCTGGCCGAACCACCGACCGACTGACGGCGCGTCGGGCCACCCGTCGCCCCCGTCACCGCCCCGCCAAATACCGCGCGGTCACCCCCACCCCCGCCGTCGCCACCTCCGCAGGCACCCCGCTCGCCACGATTCGCCCACCGTCGGCCCCACCACCCGGGCCCATGTCGATCATCCAGTCCGCACCCGCGATCACGTCCAGGTCGTGTTCGACCACCACCACCGTGTTGCCCGCGGCGACCAACCCGTGCAATTGACGCATCAACAATTCGACATCCGCCGGGTGCAGTCCGGCCGTCGGCTCGTCCAACAGATACAACGTGTGCCCGCGCCGGGCCCGTTGCAGCTCGCTCGCCAACTTGATCCGCTGCGCCTCGCCGCCGGACAGCTCGGTCGCCGGTTGGCCCAGCCGCAGATAGCCCAGGCCCACCTCGCGCAGTGTGGTCAGGCTGCGCGCGGCGGCCGGCACCTCGGCGAGGAAGTCGGCGGCGGCGTCCACGGTCAGCCCGAGCACGTCCGCGACGCTCAGCCCCCGGTAGGCGACCTCCAGCGTCGGCGGGTTGTAGCGCGCCCCTCGGCAGGTCGGACACGGCGCGTACGTCCCCGGCAGGAACAGCAGCTCGACCGCGACGAAGCCCTCGCCCGAACACGTCTCGCACCGCCCGCCGTCCACGTTGAAGGAGAACCGGCTCGCGGTCCACCCACGCTCGCGCGCCGCGTCGGTGTCCGCGAACAGCTTGCGGACCGTGTCGAACAGACCGGTGTAGGTGGCCAGGTTCGAGCGCGGCGTGCGCCCGATCGGTTTCTGGTCCACCCGCACCAGGCGGTCGATCACCTCCAGACCGCGGACCGCTTGGATCTCGCCGGACTCCTGCCGACGTTCCTCGTCCTCCTGCGCCCGGGTGCCCAGATGCTCCGCCGTCACGTCCGCCAGCACCCCGCCGATCAGGCTGGACTTGCCCGCGCCGGAGACCCCGGTGACCACCGTGAACACGCCCAGCGGCAGCCGCACGTCCAGGTCGCGCAGATTGTGCAGCCGCACCCCGGTCAGCGTCAGCCAGCCGGTCGGCGACCTCGGCTCCCGAGCCGGCGGCGGACCCGCCGGGAACAGGAATCGGCGGGTCGCCGAGTCGGCCACCGCGCGCAGCCCGTCCGGGGGACCGCTGTACAGGATCCGGCCGCCGCCCTCGCCCGCGCCGGGCCCCACGTCCACGAGCCAGCCCGCCCGGCGGGCCACCGCCATCCGGTGCTCGACCACGAACAGCGAATTGCCCGCCGCGCGCAGCCGATCGAGCACCACGAGCAGCGCCTCGGTGTCCGCCGAGTGCAGCCCGGCCGACGGCTCGTCCAGTACGTACACCACCCCGAACAGCCCCGACCGCAACTGGGTGGCCAGCCGGAGCCGCTGCAACTCGCCCGAGGACAGGGTCGGCGTCTCCCGATCCATGCTCAGATAACCCAGGCCCAACTCCACCAGCACCGCGATCCGGGCCACCAGGTCGGCGCAGATCGTCGCGGCCGGCTCGCCGGCGTCCCCCGCACCGGCCAACACCTTCGCCGCCTCGACCAGCGGCAGGGCGACCAGCGCGGCGATGTCGAAGCCGGCGAAGGTCACCGCCAGCGAAGCCGGGCGCAGCCTTCGGCCGTGGCACACCGGACACGGCCCGCTGGTCAGGAAACGCTCGACCCGCTTGCGCTGCGTCGCGCTCTTGGAACTCGCGAACGTCTTCAGCACGATCCGCCGCGCGCTGCTGTACGTGCCCTGGTAGTCGCGTTGGATCCGGCTCGCGTCGCGCACCGGGTGCACGGTGACCACCGGTTGGTCGTCGGTGAACAGGATCCAGTCCCGCTCGACCCGGGGCAGTTCGCGCCACGGCCGGTCCACGTCGTAGCCGAGCGTGGCCAGGATGTCGCGCAGATTCTTTCCGTACCAGGCACCCGGCCACGCGGCGATCGCCCCGTCCCGGATTGACCTGCTCGGGTCGGGGACCAGCGATTCCTCGCTCACCTCGTGCACCCGACCCAGGCCGTGACAGTTCGGGCAGGCGCCGGCGACGGTGTTCGGCGAGAACGCGTCCGAGTCCACCGGCTCCGCGCCGGGCGGGTAGTCGCCGGCCCGGGAGAAGAGCATCCGCAACGAGTTGGACAGCGTCGTGAGCGTGCCCACCGTCGAGCGCGAGGTGGGCGCGGACCGCTGCTGACGCAACGCGATGGCCGGCGGCAATCCGCTGATCTCGTCCACGTGCGGTGCGCCGACCTGCTGGATCAGCCGCCGGGCGTAGGGCGCGATCGACTCGAAGTAGCGCCGCTGCGCCTCCGCGTACACCGTGCCGAAGGCCAGCGAGGACTTGCCCGATCCGGACACCCCCGTGAACACCGTGAACACGTCGCGCGGGATGTCCACGTCCACGTTTCGCAGATTGTGTTCGCGCGCCCCGCGCACCCGGACGAACGGATCGTGCTCGGTCATCACACCGCTCCCTGCGCCACCGGCCGAAGGTTGTCCTATGCCCGCCGAACGGAGATCCACAACCGTCGCGGACCGACACCGGGAGCGCGCCGCCCTCTGCCACCCGGGATCGAGGACCGGGACGCACTGGTGATCGTCGGGCTCCGCCACTAACGTCGGCGCGCGCCGGATGGTCCGGGGCGGTCGGGCGGTGGCAAGGGGGCGGCGATGGGGCTGGAGGCGGTCGAGCCGCGGACGCCGGTGTTGGTCGGGGCCGGGGTGGCGCGGCAGCGCTCGGCCGAGGCCGGGGCGGGCGTCGGCGAGTTGGAGCTGATGGCGCGGGCCGTCGAGGAGGCCGCCGAGGGGTCGGGCGCGCTGCTGCGGGCGGTCCGGCAGGTGCTGGTGCCGCGCGGGACCTGGCGGCACGGCGATCCTGGCCGCTGGCTGGCCGACCGGTTCAAGATCGTGGACGCGCACAGCACGTTGGCCGAACTGGGGGTCCTGCAACAGTCGTTGATCACCCGGGCCTGTGCCGAGATCGCCGCCGGGCAGGCCGACGTGGTGCTCGTCGTGGGCGGCGAGGCGGCGCATCGGCGACTGCGCGCCCGGATCGCCGGGCTCGAACTCGCGGATCCGGTCGCGGAGGGTGTCCCGGACACGGTGTGGGCGCCCGGCGCGGACATCCTGGCCCGGGTCGAGATCGATCGCCATCTGGCGGTGCCCGCGCGGCAGTACGCGGTGATGGAGTCGGCGATCGGGGCCGCTCGGGGCCGGTCGCCCGCGGACGACGCGCGCGAGATCGCCGCGCTGTGGGCGGACTTCTCGACGGTCGCCGCCGACGCCGGGCAGGCGATCCGGGGCCGCGCGGTGCAGCCGGACGAACTGCTGGCACCCACCGGCCGCAACGCGTGGTTGGCGAGCCCGTACTCGAAGTGGCACTGCTCGCAGATGAACGTCGACCAGGCCGCCGCGCTGCTCCTGTGCTCGGCCGAGGCGGCACGCCGGTTCGGGGTGGCCCGGGACCGGTGGGTGTTCCCGACGGCCGCGGCCGAATCGAACACCATGGTGCCGCTGGTGGCCCGGCCGGACCTGGGCCGCTCGCCCGGATTCGCCGAGGTCGGCGCGGCACTGGGCGCGGGGGTGCGCGACGCGACGCACCTGGACCTGTACAGCTGCTTCCCGGCGGCGGTCCGGATCCAGCGGCACGAGCTGGGTCTGACCGGGCGCCCCGGCCGGGAGTTGACCGCGACGGGCGGGATGGCGTTCGCCGGCGGGCCGCTCAACAACTACGCGTTGCAGGCGACGGTCGAGGTGACCCGACGGGTGCTCGCGGGTGGCGACGGGTTGGTGACGAGCGTGTCCGGGATGGTCACCAAGCAGGCCGGCGCGTTGTGGTCGGATCGGCCGGCCGCCGACGGGTTCCGGCCGATCGACGTGCGCGCGCAGTCGCCGAGCCGCCCGGTCGACCCGGACTACGCGGGCCCGGCCGAGGTGGTGGGCTGCACGGTGGCGTTCGAGCAGGGCGAGCCGGCGGTGGCGATCGCGGTGGTCGAGGGAGCGGGCGGCGTGCGGTCGGTGGCCTCCTCGACGGACGCCGACGTGCTGGCGTCGATGCGCACCGACCCGTGGGTCGGTCGCTCGGTACGGGTGGGTGGCGAGAGGTTCTCGATCTGAACCGTGGTGTTCGGGTCCGACCCGGCGTGATCGGAGCACGTCGGGGCAGGTGAGAGGGCGTGGGATCGCCGGTGGCGCGGGCGGGGCGCCGCTGCCGGTGCTTTCGAGGAACGTCGATGACAGTGACCATCCCGTTGGGATGCCGTGGGGGGACACGATGGTCAGGGTTCTTCTCGCCGAGGACATGCTCATGCTGCGCCGGGCGCTGGTGTCGCTGCTCGAACTGGAGCCCGACATCGAGGTCGTCGCCGAGGTCGATCGCGGAAATCTCATCCTGCCGGTGGCGCTCGAGGTACGGCCGGAGGTCGCGGTGTTGGACATCGATCTGCCGGGTCTGGACGGCATTCGGGCGGCCCGGCTGCTGCACGAGCGGTTACCCGAGTGCCGCACGGTGATCATGACCAGCCTGGGCCTGCCGGGCAATCTGCGGCGGGCGATGGCCGCGCACGTCTGGGGGTTCTTGCTCAAGGACGCCGATCCGGACCAACTCGCCGCCGCCATCCGCACGGTGGCCGCCGGTGAGCGGGTGATCGATTCGCGGTTGGCGGTGGCGACGTTGCAGGCGGCGGAGAATCCGTTGAGCGCGCGGGAGACCGAGGTGTTGCGGTTGGCCGCCGAAGGGGTGGACGTGCCGGAGATCGCGCGCGGCCTGTTCCTGTCCGCCGGGACGGTACGCAACTACCTGACCACGACGGTGACCAAGCTCAACGCCCGCAATCGCATGGACGCGGTGCGGATCGCGCGCGACTCCGGCTGGTTGTGACGCGCGTCGACCGGTCGTGCGGCGGCGTCCGCCTCGCGTCGATGCCGTCGTTGATCGGGGTCGGCCGCACCCGGTCGCGGTGCCGGTCGCGCCGATACCGACCACGTCAACCGGGCCGACGCGTGCCCGGTCCGCCGCGAAATGAACGTCCGAACCCGCGAGTTCCCGGTACGCCGAGGTGGGGTTCGAAGGCAAGGCCGGGGGCATTCGGTCGTGCGCCGTTCACGATTTCCCTTCCGTCCTCGGGGGAGTCCTGCGATCGGGCCGAGATATCCCGGTCGGTCCAGGGGCTGCGCGTTCGACCGGCGGATACACGTGGCCGGCCGGTTTTGTCGGTCGGCGATGCGCCGAGATTTTCGACGACCGGTTTCTCGCGGCCGTCGGGGAAAGTGCCGCAGTGGCGGGCAGGTGGACTCGGGTGGGCGGAAGGGCAATGGTGTTCATGGTGGCTCTCGGAGGGTGGGCAGGCGGCGTGCCGGGCCGGTGTGTCCGAAGCCGGGGACACTTCGTCGATGACGAGGGAAGTCTTCCTCCGCGCGCCGTGACCACGCCTCCGACGCGCTGCGGGTTTCCATCGGCCGGAGGGTGAACTCCGGGCATACACAACGGATATCACGAATGCGGCACCCGCCCGATGGAACACGTATTCGATCCGCGCCCCATCGATTGCCGCCGCCGCGCATTCACGCGGAAATCCCGGGGCTCGGTCATAAACCGTGCTGATCGAAACGAACGCAAGCCCTTAACGCCCGACCCCCTGTACACCCCCTTCGATTTCTAGCCTGGAAGCATGACTTCACCCATCGCTCACCCGGAAGCGGCCCCGCCGGATTCGCGGCGCTGGATCGCACTGGCCATCGTCATGACCGCGGCGTTCATGGATCTGCTCGACGTCACGATCGTCAACGTCGCACTGCCCTCCATCCAGCGCGACCTGGACGCCTCCACGAGCCAGATCCAATGGATCACCGCGGGTTATGTGCTCGCGTTCGCGGCCGGCCTGATCACCGGCGGCCGGCTCGGCGACATCCACGGGCGCCGGCGGATCTTCCTGATCGGCGTCACCACCTTCACCGTCGCCTCCGCGCTCAGCGGCTGCGCGGTGGACGCGGACATGCTGGTCGCGTCCAGGATCCTGCAGGGCGCCGGAGCCGCGATCATGGTCCCGCAGGTCCTGTCGATCGTGCACGCCACCTTTCCCGCGCACGAACGTGGCAAGGTCTTCGGCCTGTTCGGCGCCATCGTCGGCATGGGCGGGGTCTGCGGACCGCTGCTGGGCGCGCTGCTCACCGAGTGGAACGTGTTCGGCCTCGAATGGCGGACCATCTTCCTGATCAACGTCCCGGTGGGCATCGCCGGCCTGGTCCTGGGCCGCAAGTACATCACCGAGTCCAAGGCCGCCCGCGCCCTGCATCTGGACCTGGTCGGCGTCGGCCTGGTCACGCTGGGCCTGCTGATGTTGCTGTACCCGCTCACCCAGGGCCGCGAGCTGGGCTGGCCGCTGTGGGGCTACCTCTCCATGGCCGGTTCGGTGTCGGTGTTCGCCGCGCTGGCGCTGTACGAGCGGGCCAAGACCCGTCGGGACGGCTCGCCGCTGGTGGAGCTGTCGCTGTTTCGGGTGAAGAGCTTCAGCGCCGGGATCGCCGTGGAGTTCGGCTTCGGTGTCGTGTGCGGCATGTTCTTCCTGGTCTGGACGCTGTACATGCAGGTCGGATTGGGTTGGAGCGTGCTGCGCGCCGGTCTGACCAGCCTGCCGTTCTCGGTGGCGGTCGCCGCCGCGGCGGGGGTGTCGGTGCAGAAGTTGGTGCCGCGGTTCGGCCGCAAGGTGCTCCAGGCCGGTGCGCTGGTGATGGGTGCGGGCATGCTGATCTACCTGTGGGAAGCGGACCGGTACGGCACCGGGATCGCGACCTGGCAGATGGCGTTGCCGCTCCTGGTGATCGGCCTCGGCATGGGGCTGATCGTGGCGCCGCTGACCAACGCGGTGTTGTCCGATGTACCGCGCGAGCACGCCGGATCGGCGTCCGGACTGATCAATACGACGCTCCAGATGGGCAACGCGCTGGGTCTCGGCCTGACGTCGGTGGTCTTCTTCCGGTTGATCGACGACGGTCTCGCGCCCGAGAAGGTGGGGCCCGCGTTCGTGAACGCCTTCGAGAACTCGCTGCTGTGGGCCGCCGTCGTACTGGTCGCGATCTTCGTGCTGATGTTCGCGCTGCCGGCGCGCCCCGCCGTCGATCCGTCGCTGGAGGCCGAGGCCGCAGCGGCTCCGGCGGACGGCCCCGCCGAGGACGCAGCCACCGAGTGGAAGTCCCGCAACGGCACGATCGGCGCGCCCCGCTGACCACCTGTCGCCGGGCCGATCCGGTCGAAGGACACCCCCGCGGACAGCGTCGTCCCGTCGATCGGGTCGATCAGCAGGAACGA
>NZ_JBHZAV010000245.1:0-12293 GCF_042754445.1 Embleya sp. NPDC059213 | reverse complement strand
GCGGTGCTCAGCCCTTGGCGGCGTCGACGACGCCCGACGCGGCGACCACGATCTTGCCCTTGGTGGCGCCGGAGCGCGAACCGAGCTTCTCGATCTGGTCGACCAGCTCCTTGCCCTCGACGACCTCGCCGAAGACGACGTGCTTGCCGTCGAGCCAGGAGGTGACGGCGGTGGTGATGAAGAACTGCGAGCCGTTGGTGTTGCGGCCCGCGTTCGCCATCGACAGCAGGTACGGGCGGTCGTGCCTGAGGGTGAAGTTCTCGTCGGCGAACTTCTCCCCGAATATGCTCTTGCCACCGGTGCCGTCGCCGCGGGTGAAGTCGCCACCCTGGAGCATGAATTCCGGGATCACCCGGTGGAACGGCGAACCGGCGTAGCCGAAGCCGTGCTGTCCCGTCGCCAATTCACGGAAGTTGCGCGCGGTCTCCGGGACGACCTCGTCGAAGAGGGCGAAGACGATGCGGCCCTGGGGGGCGTCGTTGATGCTGATGTCGAAGTAGACGTTGCTCATGACGCCCATCCTGCCCTACTCGCGCGGCCCGACCCGTCGGGGGCTCCTCGGCCCACTGCTCCCCGACCGACGCCGACCCCCGTTCCTCCCCTCACCCGGCTCGACGGTTCAGGTGTTGCGCTCCGGTCGGCCGGGGCGCCAGATGCGCGGCCCGATGTCCAGCGCGAGGGCGGGCACGAGCAGGCTGCGGACCAGGAAAGTGTCCAGGAGCACGCCGATGGACACCAGGAGACCCTGCTGTAGGGACGTGACCGTCGGGATGACGGTGAGCACCGCGAAAGTGGCGGCGAGCACGATCCCCGCCGAGGTGATCACCCCGCCCGTGACGGTCAGCGCGGTCAGCATGCCCTCGCGGTGGCCGCGCCGGCGGACCTCCTCCCGGGCCCGGGTCATCAGGAACACGGTGTAGTCGATGCCGAGCGCGACCAGGAAGAGGAAGCCGAAGAGCAGCAGCCCCCGGTCGATGCGCGGATGACCCAGGGCACGGAAGACCAGGACGGCGGCACCCACCGCGGCGGCATAGGAGAGCACCACCGACAGCAGCAGCACGATCGGTGCCACCAGCGCCCGCAGCAGCACCACGAGCATGATCAGCACGATGCCGAGCACCAGCGGGATGAGCAGTTTCTCCTCGCTGCCCTGGGCGTCGGAGGTGTCGAGGGCAACCGCGCTCTGGCCGCCGACCACGGCGTCGGACGCGGCTCCGGGCGCGTGGTCGAGGGTGCTGCGCATCAGTTGCACGGTATGCCGGGCCGCCCGGGTGTCGGGGGCGTCGGCGAGGACCACGTCCAGGTGGGTCCACCCACCCGCGGACCGGTCGACGGTCGCCGATCGCACGCCCGGCACGCCGTCGAGTACGGCCAGCACGGTCGTGGTTGCGCCCGTGGGCACGTAGACGTCGGCCGGCGCGGCGGATCCGGCGGGGAAGTGCGCGGCCAGGAGTCGTTGGCCGCCGACCGAGTCGACCTCCTTGGTGAACTGCTCCGCCTGGGTCTGGCCGGTGCTCGTGGCGACGGCGCCGAGTGCGAGTGCCCCCAGGACCAGTGCGGTGCCGATCCACAACAACCTCGGCGAGCGGCCCACCAGGTAGGCGACCATGGCCCACAACCCGCGACCGGCCCGGGCGGAGGATATGGCGGCGGCGTCCGGCGCGTAGCGCGGCACGAACGGCCAAAACGTCCAGCGGCCCAGGATCACCAGCAGCGCCGGCAGCAGCGAGGTCATCGCCAACGACACCACCGCGACCCCGATGGCCACCACCGGGCCGAGCCCCCGGGTGGAGTTCATCCTGCCGAACACCAGGCACAGCGTCGCCGCGATCACGGTGAGCGCGGACGCGGTGATCGCCGGCAGGCACCTGATCAGCGCCTGCGTCATCGCCTCGTGCCGGTCCTGATGCCGGCGCAGTTCCTCGCGGTAGCGGGCGACCAACAGCAGCGCGTAGTCGGTGCCGACCCCCAGGACCAGGACGGTCAGTACGTACGCGCTCTGCCCGTTGACCAACAATCCGGCGTGCTTGGCGAGCAGGTACACCACCCCGTTCGCGATCTGCGCGCCCAGGGCCACGGACACCAGTGGGATCAGCCACAGGACCGGACTGCGGTAGGTGATCAGCAGGAGCAGCGCGACCAGGCCGAGGGTCGCGCCGAGCAGGGCGACGTCCATCCCGGAGTAGATGTCGATGAAGTCGGCGACGTTGCCCGCCTGGCCGGTGATCCTGACGTCGAGCCCGTTCGGCGCGTTCGCCCGGGCGAGGTCGCGCAGGGCGTGGACGCCGTCGCCGAGCACCTCGCCGTCGTTCTTGGCGGTGCGCAGCGGGACGCTCAGGAACACCGCCTTGCGGTCCTCGGCGACGACCGGCGCGGGCACCGTTCCGGCCGCGGCGCCCTTCGTGGTGAGCGTGGTGCGGTCGCCTTCGACCTTGGCCAGGTCGGCGTCGGTGAGGCCGCCGGCGCGGGCGTAGACGACGACGGCGGTGCTGACGTTCTTGTCGGCGAAGTGCTTCTCGCCGACGTCCGTGGCCTTGGTCGACTGGGCGTTCGCGGGCAGCCAGGTCTGCGGGTCGTTGTCCTGGACCGAACCGATCTTCGCGGCGAGCGATCCGCCGACGGCGGTCAGCACGACCCAGATCGCCAGGACGGCCCACTTGGAGCGGCGGCCCGCGACCAGGCGGGCGTAGCGCTCCCAGCCGCGTGCGGGCGGTCTCGGTGGAGCGGAGGGCGGGGTCGCCGCCCGGGTTGTCGACATGGTCTTTCCTCTTGGCTCGGCGGCCCGGTCGGGGCCGGGCGGTGTCGGGACGAGGCGGTGCCGGCACGAAGGTGTCCCGGCACGAAGGCGTGCCGGGACAAGGGAGTGCCGGGACAAGGGAGTGCCGGTGCAAGGCGTGCCGCTACGAAGGAGTGCCGCGACAAGCCGCGGTCAGTACGACAGCGAGACGCGGCGCCGGAAGACGGCGTGGTCGTCGAGGTGGCCCAGGACGAAGTCCGCGAGGTCGGCGCGGGAGATCTGCGTCGGCCGGTCCAGGGGGTCGTCCCCGTCGTGGGTGAATCGGTAGCTGCCGGTGTGTGGTCCGTTGCTGAGCATGGGGGCCCGGATGACGGTCCAGTCGACCGTGTCGTCGGCGGCCAGGTCGTCCTCCATGCGCCGCATGTCGGCGTAGGCGTGGCGGTGCAGCGGCCGGATGATCAGCCGGGTGACCAGGCGTTGGGCCGCCGGGGTACCGGCTCCCGAGTCCAGGGCACCGGAGGAGAGGCAGATCAGCCGCCGCACGCCCGCGCCGGCCATCGATCGACGCAGGTTGGCCGTGCCCTGCGAGTAGATCGTGGTGCGGGCCCGGGTGGTGGCGCCCAGGGCGCTGAGCACGGCGGCGTGGCCGGGCAGTACGACGTCGATCGAGGAGCGGTCCAGTGCGTCGCCGGCCACGACGCGCAGCCGTTCGTGGCGCGTGGTGATGCGTTCGGGGTGTCGGGCCAGGGCGGTGACGTGGTGGCCGGCGATCAGGGCCTGCCCGACCAGGCGGGCGCCCGTACCGCCGGCCGCGCCGACGACGAGCAGGTTCACGTCGTGGTCCGGTTCGCTCGCGGGCCGGCGGCGGGCCGACGGAAGGGCGGCGAGCCGGCGAGTTTGCCGCCGTCGATCGGCAGTGTGGCGCCGGTGATGAAGGACGACTCGTCCGAGCACAACCACACCACCGCCGCCGCGACCTCCTCCGGGAGGCCGATCCGCCGCATCGGCATGGCCTGGGCGGCGGCCTGCCGGGCCTGGTCGCCGGCGGCCTCCAGTTGTTCGGTGTGGATCGGTCCGGGCGCGAGCGCGTTGACCCGCAGGCCCGAGTCGGCGTAGTCGAGCGCGGCGGTGCGGGTGAGCCCGATCAGGCCGAACTTGGCCGCGACGTAGCCGCTCAGTCCGCCGACCGCCTGGAGTCCGGCGGTGGAGGACATGTTGACGATGGTGCCCGCGCCCCAGTCGAGCATCGCGGGGATCTCGTACTTCATGGCCAGGAAGACCCCGCGCAGGTTGACCGACAGCGCGCTGTCGAAGTCGGCGACGTCCACGTCGGCGAGCGGGGTGGGCGGGTGGCCGCCGCCGGCCGCGTTGTTGACCGCCGCGTCCAGGTGCCCGAATCGCTCCACGGTCGCGCCGACCAGGCGTTCGACGGAGGCGGCGTCGGTGACGTCGGTGGGCACGGCGAGTGCGCGACCGCCGGCCGTTTCGATCTCGGCGGCCAGCGCGGCCAGCGCGTCGGCGTTGCGGGCGGCGAGTACGACCGCCGCTCCGGCGCGGTGCAGGGCGCGTGCGGTGGCGGCGCCGATGCCGCGGCTGGCGCCGGTCACGATCGCGACGCGGCCGTCGAGCGGTTGTGGGGTGGTCATGGTGCACTCCTGTATCGAGGATGGTCGAAAGGGGCGGGGTCGGCGGTCGCGTGTCGGAGTCGGAGATGGGAGACGAGCGATCGCGGTCGGCCCGAAAACGCTTCCGGGCAGGCCGGGGTAGGCGCGATCCGGTGGGTCGCGTAGAATTCAATGGACAGACAGTAAATCCAAAATGATGGAAGGGGCAAGCCGCATGAGTCCGCGTGTGTACAAGTCCGACAAGCGCCAATCCGCCGCAGAGGAGACCCGGCAGCGGATTCTGGCCGCCGCCCGCGCGCTGCTGGCGGCCCCGAAACCCACCCAGATCTCGGTGGACGCGATCGCCAAGGCGGCGGACGTGTCCCGGCAGACGATCTACAACGCCTTCGGCGGCAAGTCCGGCCTGCTGGAGGCCCTGTTCGACTCGCTCGCCACCCGGGCGGAGATCGACCTGCCGGCGGCCTTCGCCGCCGCCGATCCCGACACGGCGCTACGCCGGTTCGCCGAGAGCTTCTGCCGCTTCTGGGCCTCGGATCCGCTCGTGATCCGCCGGCTGCGCGGCATGGCCGTCATGGACTCGGAACTGGACCGGTTGCTCCGCGAGCGCGACGACATGCGCCGCACCGCGCTGACCACGCTGCTGGACGCCCGGGAGCAGACGGCCGCCGACGAAACGATCGATGTCATCTGGCAGCTCACCGGTTTCGAGACCTACGACGGCCTGGCCCGCCGCGATCCCGCCCGGGACCCGGCGGCGGTGACCGCCCTGGTGGCGACCGCCGTGACAGCCGTGTACGCGGCGGCGGGCGACTGAGGCCGGTTCGCCGCACCCCGGTTCACCGGCCGCACGCTCGCTCGGATCGGCCTCGGTGTCGGTGCGGACGGATACATTCGCCGGAGCCGCCGGAGACTTGCCCCCCAACCAGGTCCGGCGGTGCGCCGAACGGTCCGCCGTCCCCCACGGGCGGCGGACCGTTCACCCGCTCAGCGCGATCGACCGGCGGCGGCGGCCTCGGCCCGCTGCACCAACTGTGCGATCAACGCGGCGAATCGGGACCACAGTTCGCGGGGAAGGCTGTGGCCCATGCCCTCGACCAGGACCGACTCCGGCACCGGGGACGGCGGCGGCCGTCGCTGCTACCGCAGCGATCGTGGTCGGCGAGTCCGCGACGCCGACACGGTCGAGGAGCGGGCGTGCGGGATCACCATCGGGGTGTGCGTGAGCGGGTCGGGGGCGATGTCGCAGGCCAGGCCGAAGACCTCGTGTACCCGGGCGGCGGTGAGCACGTCGGCGGGCGGACCCTCGGCGACGACCCGGCCGGCCTTCATCACCACCAGGTTCGAGGCGAACCGGGCGGCCTGGTTGAGGTCGTGCAGCACCGCCACGATGGTGCGGCCCTCGGTGTTCAACTCGGCGCACAGTTCCAACAGGTCGTACTGGTGCGCGATGTCCAGGAAGGTGGTCGGCTCGTCCAGCAGCACGATCGGCGTCTGTTGGGCCAACACCATCGCGATCCAGGCCCGTTGGCGCTGACCGCCGGACAGGTCGCCCGCCGGGGTGCCGGCCAGGTCGGTCAGGCCGGTGCGGTCCAGCGCGAACGCGATCGCCCGGTCGTCGTCCGGCGACCACTGGCGCAGCAGGGTGTGGTGCGGGTGTCGCCCGCGCCGGACCAGGCCGCGCACGCTGATCCCCTCGGGCGCGATCGGGCTCTGCGGGAGCAGCGCGACCTTGCGGGCGAACTCGCGCCCCCGGTGGGTGTGTACGTCCCTGCCGTCGAGGGTGATCGTGCCGCGTACCGGCTCCAGCACCCGGGCGAAGGACTTGAGCAGGGTGGATTTGCCGCACCCGTTGGGACCGACGATGACGGTGAGGCCGCCGGGCGGGATGTCCAGGTCGACGCCTTCGACGACCGGGGCGCGGCCGTAGGTCAGGGTCAGCTCGCGGGCGCTCAGCCCGGCCGGGGCGGGCGCCGGTTTGCCGTTCACAGTCGTCCACTCCTCCATTCGCGGGTCAGCAGGTATCCGAGGTAGCCCCCGCCGAAGGCGAGCGTGTAGATGCCGACGGGCAGGGGTTCCACGTACGGCAGTTGTTGCGCGGCCAGGTCGGCGACGGTCAGCAGCAGCGCGCCCACCAGTGCGGACAACACCAGGTGTGGGCCGGTGCCGCGGGTCAGTCGGCGGGCGATCTGCGGCGCGGTCAGCGCGATGAAGGCGACCGGGCCGGCCACGGTGACCGCGCCGGCGGACAGCACGATGGCCAGTACGACGGCCGACGTGCGGGTTCGGCCCGGGTTGCCGCCGAGGGCGCGCGCCGTCTCGTCGCCCAGTTCGCCCAGGTCCAGGTGCCGGGACAGGGCGACGGCCGGGCCGATCACCACGAGCAGGACCAGCCCGATGGTGGTCGCGTCGTCCCAGGAGCGGGCCGCGACGCTGCCGTTGACGTAGGCGCTGAGCGCGCTCGCCTTGTCGCGTTCGACGACGTAGACGACGTACTGCGTGACGGCCGTGCCGATCGCGGCGACACCGATGCCGGCGACGACCAGGCGTCCCGGGTCGCGAAAGCCGCTGCCGGTGGCCAGATGCACGATGCCCATCGCACCGGTCGCGCCCAGGAGCGCGCCGATCCACACGGGGGTGTCGCCGGGCAGGGTGAGGGCGAAGATCGCCGCTCCGGCGCCCGCGCCGCTGTTGAGGCCGATCACGTCCGGGCCGGCCAGCGGGTTGCGGGTGGCGGTCTGGAACAGCGCGCCGGACAGCCCGAAGGCCGCGCCCGCCCCCAGGCACACCACCAGCCGCGGCCCGCGCAGCCGGTTGAGCACGAACTTCTCCTTGCCCTCCGCGCCGCCGAACACCGCGGGCAGCAGGTCGCCCGGGGCGATGCCCAGCCGACCCAGGGTCAGTGTGGCGACCGCGGCGGCGACGGTCAGTGCCAGTACGACGATCGCGGCGAGCACGCCGGCGCCGCGCACCGGAAGGGCGATCACCGACCCGATCCGCAGGTAGCCGCGTGGGCGCACGGTCTCCCTCGACGCGCTCATCCGCTCTCCCGCATCCGGCGTACGGCGATCAGCAGCGCGGGCGCGCCGACGAACGCGGTGACCACGCCCACCATCAGTTCCTGGGGACGCAGCAGGACTCGGCCGACGACGTCCGCGAGCAGCAGCAGGGCCGGCCCGAGCAGTGCGGCGAAGCCGACCTGGAGTCGGAAGTCGGTGCCCACCAGGGCGCGCACGATGTGCGGGACACCCAGGCCGACGAAGGCGATCGGGCCGACGGCCGCGGTGGCGGCGGCGCTGATCACGGTGGCCGCCGCGAGGCCGCCCGCACGCAGCATCGCCGGGTCGGCGCCGAGCGCGGTGGCCGATTCGTCGCCCAGGGCCAGCGCGTTCAGGCCGGGGCCGAGCAACAGCGCGACGCACAGGCCGAGTACGGCGAACGGCAGCACCGACCAGAAGACGTCCCAGTCGCGTCCGCCCAGTGCGCCGACGACCCAGTAGCGGTAGCTGTCGAAGACCTTGGGCTTGCTGAGCGCGACCGCCTGGATGTACGCGCCGAGCACCGCGGACGACACCGCGCCGGCCAGCACCAGTCGCACCGGACTGCCGCCCGGCCCGCCCGCGCCCAGGACGTGCACGAAGCAGCCGGCGAGCAGGGCGCCGGGCAGGGCCCACCACAGGGCCGCCCAGCTTCCGGTGGCGCCGGCGAACGCGGTGCCGGTGACGATGCCGGCCGCCGCGCCGGCGTTGATGCCCAGCAGTCCCGGGTCGGCGAGCGGGTTTCGGGTGACGCCCTGCATCAGGGTGCCGGCGACGGCCAGACAGGCGCCGGCGAGCACGCCGAGCGCGGTGCGCGGGTAGCGGCTCTCCACCACGGTGGTCAGGTACGGGTCGCCGCGGCCGGTCAGCACGGCCACGACGTCGCCGAACGAGGTCGTCCTGCTGCCGAACATCACGCTCGCCAGGAGCGCCACGGCAAGGAGCGCGAGGCTCGCGGTCAAAAGCGCGACCGTACGACCGGCGCCGGTGCGCGAGGCACCGACGCCGGTCGTACGCAGGCGCGAATCGGCACTCATCCGCGTCGGGTCTCGGCCTCGACTACTTGCCGGCCTTGGCGACCGCGGCGTCGATCAGCGGCAGGTAGCGCTCGATGCTCCACGGCACGGTCAGCGGGTTGATCATCGAGGACGCGGTGACGAACGGGTTGTCGTTGCTCGCCACCACGGCGCCGCGCTTGACCGCCGGTATCGCCGCGTACAGGGGCTGGGCCTCGATCTCCTGGCGGGTCTTGGCATCGGTGTAGAAGGTGAAGACGACGTCGCTCGCGGCCAGCTTGTCGGCGTTCTCCAGGCCGATGATCGCCGAGTCGGTGCCGTCGGTCTCCGGGAAGGTGTTCACGATCGGGTCGAGCTTGAGCCCGAGCGAGGAGACCACCGAGACGCGCTGTTCCTCGGGCTTGAACACGCCCAGGGTGCCGGGGCCGGTGGTGTAGATGTAGGAGAACGTGACGTTCTTGTAGTTCGGCCGGGTTGCGGCGGCATCCGCGAGTTGCTGCTTGATCTTGGCGGTCAGGTCCCGGGCCTTGTCCGGCTGCCCCAGTGCCTTGCCGACGATGTCGATCTGCTGGTCCCAGTCGGTGCTCCACGCCTTCTCCGGATACGCGACCGTGGGCGCGATGTCCTTGAGCAGGTCGTACTGCTTCCGGGTGAGGCCGGACCAGGGGGCGAGGATGACGTCCGGGTCGAGCGCGGCGATGGCCTCGATGTCGAGTTCCTCGCCGCCCTTGATCTGCTTGGGCAGTTTGCCGCCGGTCCTGGTGACCGCCTCGTGCACCCAGGGCAGGTAGCCGGACTTGTCGCTGCCCCACTCGTAGCTCTCGATGCCCACCGGGACCTGCCCCAGCGCGATCGCGGTCTCGGTCGATCCCTGGCCCAGCGTCACGATCCGCTCGGGCTTCCCGGTGATCCTCGCATCGCCCAGCGCGCTCTTGATGGTGACCGGGAACGCCGCCTGCGTGGCGGCGGGCGCGGCGGGCGCACCGGCCTTGTCGCTCTCGGCGTCCTTGTCGTCGGCACCACAGGCGCCCAGCGTGAGGGCGAGTGCGGCGACGGCGGCCGGGACCGCGAGGCGGCGACGGAGCAGACCGATGGGGAGCGGGGACATCGATGACCTCTTTCTGTCCGACCGGGCGGTTTTTGCCAACCAAACAGTCGGTACTGATTCCACTGCGGTGCGTCACCGAGCAGGGGCGGCGTCGTACGACCCGAATGCGCCGCACTTGTTAGGCAAGCCTAAGCTAAGCGTCCGGTGTGTCTCAATGCGCCCCTCGGTTCCGCGGCCCTCCCGGATCTACCGCCGGCCGGCGCCGAGCGGGTCGGGCCGGTCGGCCGCCGGGCGGGCCGCCGACTCCTGGCGGTAGTGGCTGGGACGTCCGTCACGGTGCACCAGCACCCCCAGGCGGGCCGCGTCGGCGCGGTGGAGCAGGTGCGGGCGACCGTCCGGGCGATGCAGGACGGTGGCGTGCCAGGGGGTGGCCCACACGTCCGGGGCGTCCAGGAGTCGGATGCCGAACTTCTCCGAGCCGCGTCGTTGCGGATGGATGGACAGGCGCAGCGCGTCCGGGTGCCGCTCGGCGATCAGGTCGCCCCAGGCGCGACTGCGCTGGATGACGCCGTACGCGCGGGTGCGGCACTCGCGTTGCAGCGCCGAGCGGGTGCCGGGGAAGTCCACCGCGTCCTCGAAGAGGAACCGGGTGATGCCGCGATACAGGCGCAGCGTGTCCTCGTCGGAGCGCACCTGGGCCCGCAACTGCGCGACGCCGGGCGCGTGTCGCGCGTGCAGCCAGGCACGTTTGCGCTCGTGGGTCTCCTCGCCGCGCACGTCGCGCAGGTCGAAGACGCCCAGGTGGCGCAGGTCGTCCCGGGCGATGATCGCGCGCAGTTCGTCGGCGTAGGCGTCGATGTGCGGGTCCGGGACCCCGATCAGGTCGGCGAAGACGTGGCCGTCCGAGCAGATCAGCATCCGGGCGCCGGGTGGGTGGACGCGGGCGATCGCGGCGCACAGTCGGTCCAGGAAGGCCAGGCTCAGGCGTTCGCCCTCGTCGGGGAGCCGGCCCAGGACCTTGTTCGGATTGGGTGACTTGCAGGGGAAGGCCGGGAGGGTCAACACGACGGGTTCGTCGCGGTCGACGAAGCGGGCCAGGCGGTCGAGTTGGTGTGGGAAGTCGGTGATCGATTCGGGCTCGGCGGCGGCGTCGCGGCCGGGCCGGCGCTCCTGCTCCGCCGCGCGCCGGTGGGGCAGCAGGAGGTTCAGGATCGCGGCGCCGACCGCGAGGGGGTGTGCGGGGTCGCGGGGTCGGGCGTCGTGCATGGGTCGGCTGCTCCGCGTGCTCAGTCGCGTGCGCGGTAGGTGACCGGCAGCGCGTCGACGCCGCGCGCGAGCACGGCCGGGATCCAGTCGATGTCCTCGACCGGTACCGCCGGAGCCAGGTCGGGCAGCCGCGCCAGCAGGGCGCCCAGGGCAACCTGGAGTTCGACCCGGGCCAGGGTGGCGGCGGGGCAGAAGTGGATGCCGTGTCCGAACGCGAGGTGCGGGTTGGGGCTGCGGTCGAAGTCGAGGGTGTCCGCGTCGGGGAAACGTTTCGGGTCCCGATTGGCCGCGCACAGCGAGACGATGACCGAGTCGCCGGCGGGCACGACGGTGCCGTGCAGGTCGTCGTCCGCGCCGAGGAAACGCCACGTGGTGAGCTCGAAGGCACTGTCGTAGCGGAGGAGTTCCTCGACTGCGCCGGGCAACAGGGAGGGGTCCGCGCGGAGTCGGGCCAGGTGCTCGGGATGGCGCAGCAGGGTCGTCAGCGCGGTGCTGATCTGGTTGGTGACCGGTTCCTGTCCGGCGACCAGGAGTTGGAAGACCATCGAGTCCAGTTCCTGGTCGGTGAGGTCGCCGGCACCGTGCGCGGCGACCAGTCGGCCGAGCAGGCCCTCGTCCGGGTGGGCGCGCCGGTCGGCGACGACGTCGGCGATGTAGCCCTGGAGCGCGCGCAACCGCCCCTCGTAGTCGGCACGTCCGGGATCGCGCGGCCCGACCGGCTGGACCACCTTGCACCACTCGCGCCGGAATCCGGCCGCCGACTCGGGCGGGAGGCCGATGACTTCGGCCAGCACCAGGAACGGGAAACGAGCGGCGAAACACGCGACGAGATCGGCGCCGCCGGTCACGGGCATGGCGTCGATCAGCGTGTCCGCGAGGTGTCGGATGCGCGGTCGCAGCGCGTCGATCCGACGTGGGGCGAACGCGTCGGTCACCAGGCGCCGCATCGCGGTGTGCTTGGGCGGGTCCTGATGCAGCAGATGCACCTGCAGTTGCGCGTGTTGCGGCTCGGGCATGATCGAGGCGAGGGCCCGCCAGCGATCGTTCCCCAGGTCGTGATTCTTCCCCAACCGCGGATCGTTGAGCGTGTCGAGCGCGGCCTCGTACCCGGTGACCAGCCAGGCCCCGACCCCACTGGGAAATCGCACCCGATGCACCGGCCCACGCTCTCGCAACTCGGCGTAGAGCGGGTAGGGATCACGTTTGTACGCCCGCCCGTACAACTCGACGACTTCGGCGCGATCACGTTCCGGCTCAACGCGGTTCGGGCTGGACGTCGCCGTGTTCGGGCCCGGTGCGGGGGCGTTCGGGTCCGGTGCGGACGTGCGGGTGCCGGGCTCGACCCCAGTCACGGGGGGTGGGTCTTCCTGGTGCGGGTTCCGCGCGGGGGCATACATATTCGAGTAGTCGGACGCACCCCGACTCCGGTTCCGACCAAGGGGAACCCGTCTCCCGGGGCCACCTCACCGCCCGTGCCGCGCCCCCCCCCGCGGCCCCGCACCGGGGCCGCGGGCGCGCGGGGGTGCGAGCGGTGGGGGCCGCCCACCCGCGGCCGGGTGTGGCGCG
>NZ_JBHZAV010000244.1:0-12408 GCF_042754445.1 Embleya sp. NPDC059213 | reverse complement strand
CAGGCGCAGGTGTGCGCCGCCGCACCCCCACCGTGCGTCATGGCGTCGCGGCCGGTCGGGACTCGGCCAGGGCGAGGCCGCCGACGGCGGTGAGCATCAGTACGGTGCCCACGATCGTCGCCGCGGTGAGCCGCTCGTCCAGCACCAGGACGGCCAGCACCGCCGCGCTCACCGGTTCGATCAACATCACCACCGACGCGGTGACCGCCCGTACCGCGGCGGTGCCGGCGAAGTACAGCGGATAGGCGAGCGCGGTCGTGACGGCGGCGACGTACAACATCATCGCCAACACCCGTCCCGGCTGCGTGGTTTCCGGCCAGACCCCTTCGTACAGCGCGAACGGCAACATCACCGCCGCACCGATCCCGAACGACCACACCGTCAGGGTCGAGGGCTCCTCCCCCGCACCGTGCCGCCCCGTCCACCGGCCGAGCAGGTTCGACGCGGCGAACCCGGCGGCGGACAGCAGCGCCCAGCCCACCCCCAGCGGCCGGACGTCGGTCGGCCGGTTGCCCAGCACCAGCACCCCGAGCCCGATCAACGCACCGGCGATCGCCAACAGGCCGCTGCGCCCGATGCGTTCGCCCAGGAACAACCGCCCACCGGCGGCGGTCAACACCGGCGCGGCGCCCAGCGCGACGATCGTGGCCACGGCCAGACCGGTCTCCATCACCGCGCCGAAGTAGGCCGACTGAAAGACGGCGAGGCCGACACCCGTGCCGACGAACAGGAGTGCCCGGTGGCGCGCCGGTTGTCGGGTGGCGCGGGGAGCCGGACGGGAAGGACGCAGCAGCCCGGCCGCCAGCAACAGCACCATGCCGCTCACGAAGCGCCAGAACGACACGGCCATCGGCCCGAAGTCACTGGAGCGGTAGACGACTTCCACGGCGGCCCCGGTCGTTCCCCAGGTGACCCCGGCGAACGCGAGGTAGGCCAGCCCGCGGGGCGCCGAGGTCGCGGACCGGCCCTTGGTCTCGGCCTCGGCGGGGGACGCTACGACACGCGCTTCGGAGCCCATGTCCGTCACCCTAGGCCATCGAGTGGCCTCGGAGTGTTATCCGGTGGGCGTTCGCCGCCCGATCCCATGATCACCCAATGCGTTGATTCCATGTCATTGGGTGAGTTCGGGGAACTAGCATGGCGACGGAATCGCCGCGCCGACAGGCTTCGAAATGCTTTCGCGCGCGGTAATTCCCGCTGTGGCGCAGAACGTTCTTGCCGGGGTGGGACGTTCGCCGAAACACTGGAATCGTGTGCGGAGGAACGAAAGATGATCGAGGACATCGAGTCGGCCACACCGGCCCTGTGCCGTCTGCAACTGGGCGCGGAGTTGCGCCGATTGCGACACCGAGCCGACCTGAAGTCCAGCCAGGTGGCGAGAAGGCTCAGGTGGAGCCCGTCGAAGGTGACCCGGGTGGAACACGGGGACAACGCGGTCGTGGAACCGGACGACGCGGTGATGCTGTGTGATCTGTACGGGGCAGATCCTGCGACGCGGTCGCTGTTGCACGACTATGCCGTCGTGACCAAGACGAAGCAGAATCGCTGGGAATCACCCGGAAATCAACCTACCGTCCAACCCACCCTCCACGCCTTCATCGGATTGGAACGATCGGCAGCCGCAGTGCGCTGTTACGCATCGGAGTACGTGCCCGGACTGCTGCAAACGGCGGCCTACGCCCGCGAAACTCACAGGTCGGCGCCGAGGAAGTTCAGCGGTGAAGAGATCGATCTACAAGTGACCACGCGTATGGCGCGACAAGCGGTACTGCACCGCGAAGAGTCGCCCCTGGAACTATTCGCCATCCTCAACGAGGCCGTACTGCGCCGGCATGCGGGGGATTCGGCCGTGACACGTGAACAACTCCAACACCTTGCGAACATCTCGACCCTTGAGAACGTTCAGGTACAAGTCGTTCCGTTCAGCCTGGGGTTTCATGCGGGCATGAACGGCCCGTTCACCATCTTCCGCTTCGCCAGAGCTTCTCCTTCGAGGCCGATCGTGTACTTGGAGAACATGGCTGCAAACTGGGTCGTGGCCCACGAAGCCGTCATCGACGGCTACGAGCGTGCGTTCAGCGATCTCCAAGTACTGGCCCCGAGTTCCCGAGAAGCCCGGGACATGATCCACAAGGTAATCAAGGAGATTTGATCCATGACCACCGGCGAATGGTTCAAGTCCAGCTACAGCACCCCGGCCAACGATTGTGTCGAGGGAACCCACACCTCCGACGACGCCATGTCCATACGCGACTCCAAGGACCCCGGCCAGGGCACCTTCCGCTTCCCGAGCCACACCTGGGAGCCGTTCCTCGCCGCCCTGAAGTCCGACGACCCGTCATCCGCCGAGATCTAGCCCTGCGGCCGGGAAAAGACGAAGGCAAGGAGATCCCTCTCCCTGCCCTCCTCAACGTATAGCGCACCGGGGGGCTTGCGGCAAGACCCGGGTGGTGGCGCAAACTCGTCCGCCGAGGCCACAACCTGCGGAAATGGGAGCACGACTTGCAGTACGTGTGGGATCTTCAAGACGTTGACGGGACGCAGGTCGCGGTCGTCGGCGGCAAGGCCGCTCACCTGGGCGAGTTGTCGCGGGTCGACGGCGTCCGGGTGCCGGCCGGCTTCTGCGTATCGACGGACGCCTTCCGGCGGATCATCGCGGAGGCACCCGCGATCGAGGATCGGCTCGGTGAACTGTCGCGCCTGGACCCGGACGACCGGGAGCCGATCCGCGCGCTCAGCGCCGAGATCCGCCGGACCATCGAAGGCATCGCCATCCCGGACGATCTCGCGGCGGCGATCACCGACGCGCTCGCCCGGCTCGGCGAACCGACCGGCTACGCCGTACGATCCAGCGCGACGGCGGAGGACCTGCCGACGGCCTCCTTCGCCGGCCAGCAGGACACGTACCTCAACATCGTGGGCCCGGCAGCGATCCTGCGACACGTAAGCCGGTGCTGGGCCTCGCTGTTCACCGAGCGGGCCGTGATCTACCGGCGGCGGAACGACATCGACCACCGTGCGGTCCGGATGGCCGTGGTCGTGCAGCGGATGGTCTCCCCGGATGCGTCCGGCATCCTGTTCACGGCCGACCCGGTCACGGGCAACCGCAGGGTCACCACCGTGGACGCCGGGTTCGGCCTCGGCGAGGCCCTGGTCTCCGGCCTGGTGAACCCGGACGTCTTCAAGGTGCGGGACGGCGAAATCGTCGCCAGGACGGTCGCCGCCAAACAACGCGCCCTGCACGCGCTGCCGGCCGGCGGTACGCGGGAAGTGGCGATCGACGCGCCGCAGCAGGAGCAGCCGGCGCTGACGGATGCGCAGGTCGTCCGGCTCGCGCAGCTCGGGCGGCGGATCGAGGCACACTTCGGCAGCCCGCAGGACATCGAATGGTGCCTGGTGGACGACGACTTCCGGATCGTACAGAGCCGGCCGATCACGACGTTGTTCCCCATTCCCGTCCCCGCGACCGACGACCGGGAGAATCGTGTCTACGCCTCCGTCGGTCATCAGCAGATGATGACCGACCCGATGAAACCCCTGGGGCTCTCCCTGTGGCAGCTCATGGCCATGGTGCCGATGCACGAGGCCGGCGGGAGGCTGTTCGTCGACGTCACCCGGCACCTGGCCTCGCCCGAGAGCCGGGCCGGCCTCCTGGAGCTTTCGGGGAAATCCGATCCGCTGACCAGGGACGCGCTGGAGACCGTCCTCGACCGCGAGGATTTCGTCGCCACGCTCCCGGACGCGGGTCCGACCGGGCTCGGGGAACGCGCCGCGTCCGCCCCGATCGAGACCGATCCGGCCGTCGTCACCGGGCTGATCGAGCGCAGCCGGGCGTCCGTGGCGGCCTTGGAGCGCGACATCCGGACGAAGTCCGGGCCGGCGCTGTTCGATTTCCTGCTGGAGGACTTCGAGGAGCACCGGCGGGTCCTGGGTGATCCGCTGAACATGCGGGCGATCATGGCGGGGATGGACGCCACCTGGTGGCTCAACGACAAGCTGCGGGAGTGGCTGGGCGAGAAGAACGCCGCCGACACGCTGACGCTGTCCGCTCCGGACAACGTCACGTCGGAGATGGGCCTGGCGCTGCTCGACGTCGCGGACGTGATCCGCCCGTATCCGGACGTGGTGGCGTTCCTCCAAGGCGTCGAGGACGAAGGCTTCCTGAACGAGTTGGCCAAGCTCGACGGCGGGCCCGAGGCGCGCGACGCCATCGAGTCCTACCTCGACCGGTACGGCATGCGCTGTGTCGGCGAGATCGACATCACCAGGCCGCGTTGGCGCGAGCGCCCCGACACGCTCGTGCCCGCGCTCCTCGACAACGTCCGGCTGTTCGAACCGGGCGCCGCCGCCCGGCGCTTCGAGCAGGGGCGGCAGGCGGCGCAGCAGAAGGAGCGGGACGTGCTGTCCCGCCTGCGAGCCCTGCCGGACGGTGCGCACAAGGCCGACGAGACCAAGCGCATGATCGACCGGGTCCGCACCTTCATCGGGTACCGGGAGTACCCGAAGTACAACATCGTCAGCCGCTCCTTCGTCTACAAGCGGGCCCTGCTGGCCGAGGCCGACCGCCTCGTGCGGGCCGGTGTACTGGCCGAGCGGGAGGACGCGTTCTACCTCACGTTCCACGAACTCCACGACGCCGTACGCACACATCGGGTGGACGGCGGGCTCATCCGGCGGCGCAAGGAGGCGTTCCGGTCGTACCACGCGCTCACCCCACCCCGGGTGCTCACCTCGGAGGGGGAGGCGGTCGCCGGGTCCTACCGACGCGACGACGCGCCGGCCGGCGCGCTGGTCGGCCTCCCGGTGTCCGCCGGGGTCGTCGAGGGACGGGCCCGCGTCGTCCTGGACATGGCGGAGGCCGACCTCGAAGCGGGCGACATCCTGGTCACCACCTTCACCGACCCGAGTTGGTCACCACTGTTCGTCGCCATCGCGGGCCTGGTGACCGAGGTGGGCGGCCTGATGACCCATGGCGCGGTGATCGCCCGCGAGTACGGGCTGCCGGCCGTCGTCGGCGTGGCCCGGGCCACCCGACTGATCCGCGATGGGCAGCGGATCCGTGTACACGGAATCGACGGGTACGTCGAGATCCTGCCCTGACGACACCGTCGTACCGGAAACGGCCGTCCCCCTGGGGGCGGCCGTTTCCGTTGTGGCCATGACACAGGAATGGCGCCAATCTTGAGCCACTGGCTTGACATGGCGCCATTACGGCGCCATAGTTGCGACATGGACCTCACGCCGTATGTCGAAAGCTTCAGCCAGGAGCTGCTTGCGGCGGCCGAACCGGGCGAGGTCGCGGCGCTGGCTCGGCGCCTCGCTCCCTCGGTCGCGTCCGCCACGCGATTGACCATGTTCGATGTGCTGACCGCGGCCATGGACGAGATCACCAGGGAGATGGCGCCGGGTTCGGTCGAGATCAGGCTGCGCGGCCGTGACCCGGTCTTCGTGGTCACCCGCCCCGATGTCGCCGACGAGGAGATGCCGCAAGAGCCGATCCTTCGGCAGCAGGCCCCGGTGCCCGCGCCCTACGGCAAGGACGGCGCGGTATCGAGGATCAACTTCCGGCCGCCGGAGCAGCTCAAGCAACGCATCGAGGCGGCGGCCGGCCGCGAGGGCTTGTCGACCAACGCCTGGCTGGTCCGGGTGGTCGGCGCGGCACTCGCCGACGACCGGCCCGCCCAACACGGGCGCAGGAACGGACACTTCACCGGCTGGGTCGGCTGAGCCGCGGCCCGTAGCCGATCACCCGCACCACCGCATCCACCCACCGAAACGCTTTCCACAAGGGGAGATTCGTCATGCCCAACTTCGCCACGTCGGGACCGATCACCGCCACCCTGATCACCGCAGGCGCCCGCGTGCGAGTCGTCGCAAGCGACCGACCGGACACGGTGGTGCTGGTCGAGCCCATCAACCGCACGGACAAGTCGGACGTCAAGGTGGCCGACAACACCAAGGTCGACTTCGCCGGCGGCGAGTTGTCGATCCAGACGAACGTGCAGGGCGGCAAGAACGGTTCGGTCGCCATCTCGATCGAATTGCCGACCGGATCCAGGCTGGTCCTGAAGACGGCCTGGACGGACGTGCACGCCGACGGCCTGCTCGGTGACTGCGAGTTGCACATCTCCTCGGGGCAGATCCAACTCGACCACATCGCCGCACTGCGAGCCAACCTCATGGCCGGTGACGTCGCGATCAAGCACATCGCCGGGACCGTCGACATCGAAAGCGCCTCGGCCGGGCTGCGGCTCGGCGAGGTCGCGGGCGCCGTCAAGTACCAGGGGGCGAGCGGAAACGTCTGGATCGGCACCGCCCTGTCCGACGTCGAACTCGGCAGCAGCAGCGGCAGCTTCGACATCGATCGCGCCGAGGGCAGCGTCAACGCCCAGGCGGCCAACTGCCCCATCCGGATCGGCCGGATCACCCGCGGCCACGCCAAGCTCCTGAACGCCTCCGGCGGCATCGAGATCGGCATCAGCCAGGGCACCGCCGCCTGGGTGGACGCCAAGAGCACGAAAGGTGCGGTCCGCAACTCCCTGTCGACGCAGGACAAGCCCGACGAGTTCGACAACAAGATCAACGTCTACGCCCGCACCCGCCTCGACGACATCGTCCTGCACCGCGCCGCCGGCTGATTCCCACCCTGCGACGGCGCCACCATGGCGCCATCCCGGCCTCGCACCGACAACATCAGGCCACCCGCCCGCCGCCACCGGCCTCCCGGCCCGGGGCGGCGGGCCGCGTTGCGGCCGGGTCGGGCAACGGATCCAACCGGCCCGCACGTCGGGCGGCGGACGGGGGGCGGGTCGACGGACTTCGGCGGGACTTGTGGGGTGCGCTTTAGGATGGCCGCCGAATAGGGGGACATCCGCATGGAGTATTTGTTCTACTGCCGGGACCGGGCGGGAACCAGGCCGCTGCGTGACGAACTGCTCGAAGCACACTGGTCGTTCATGGACGGCTATGCCGAAGGCATGATCGCCCGGGGGCCGACCTTCGCCGCCGACGGGCTGACCGTGACCGGCAGCATCCACATCGTCGACCTGCCGGATGCCGACGCCGCCCGAGTATTCGCCTTCGACGAGCCGAACCACCGGGCGGGCGTCTACGAAGACATCCTGATCCGGCGTTGGCGCAACACCCTCGGCCGAAAGATGTGGGACTTCAAGGGCAGCGAACCCGAAGGCCCACGCTTCCTGATCCTCGGCCACGCCAAACCCGGGACGACCCGGGACCGCGACCGCCTCCACCAGGACCAACACGCCTACCTCGTCGACGGCCCCTGCCGCGAAAACCTCATCGTCCGCGGCCCACTGCTCGCCGACGACGGCACGTCGTGGCTGGGCACGGCTATCCTGGCCGAACTGCCGGACCACGCCGCTGCGGAGGCCGTGCTGGCGAACAGCCCATACGCCCGCGCCGGCCTGTACGAAAGCACCGAAGCCCACAGCTGGTGCTTCGGCGGCCGGCGGTAGGACCCCCGGGGGGCCGGGCCCATGGCCGTGGCCAGGTCTTCGGACCGGGGAACGTAGTGCACGGACAGACCCCGGGTCGACGGCCCGGGGCCTTGCCTTGCTTCATAGCGGCTCATCGCATTCGAGGATGTAGCGGCGAGACGTCCGCCGAAACGAGCTACGCGCCGTCGTTGCCATCACGCAGGGAATGCACCATGCCCTGCAGGATTCGGAACGCGCCCGCCTGCTCGGCCTCGGTCATGCCGGCCAGCATTCTGACCTCGACGGACCGGACCGCCACGGTCGCCTTCTCCAGGCTCCGCCGGCCGCGAGGCGTGAGCCGCGCGGGAAGAACCTTCCCGACGGGCGCCTCCGCGGGCCTGATCACCTGACCCTCCCGTTCCAGGGCCTGGAGCAGTACGTTCATCGACTGCCGTGTCACGAACGCGCCCCGCGCGAGCTCGGAGTTCGACAGGCCCGGCCGTTGGGACAGCAGTTCGAGGCAGGAGTAGTGCGTCACGGTCATCCCGAGTGGGCGCAACACCTCCTCCATGGCCGCGCGCAGGGCGCTCGAAGCCTCCTTCAGCAGGTAGCCCAGTGATTTGTCCAGGTCGACGCCGGCACCGCTTTGACTCATGTCAGAAGTCTGACATACCTTGATGCGTGTCAGGAATCTGACACGAAGGAAGGAGCATCACCATGCCCGTCACCGGCCCCGACTTCATCTCGCTCCAGGCGCGCGACCTCGACGCTTCGCAGGCGTTCTACGAGCGATACCTCGGCCTCGTCCGCTCGCCGGCCGGACCTCCGCACGCCGTCGTCTTCGAGACGAAGCCGATCGCGTTCGCACTCCGCGACATCGTCCCGGGCACCGACCTCGCATCCGTCGCCCAGCCCGGCATCGGTGCCGCGATCTGGCTCCACGCCACCGACGTCCAGGCCATCCACGACGCCCTCGCCGCCGACGGCCACACCATCGTCTCCGCACCGATCGACGGCCCCTTCGGCCGGACCTTCACCTTCGCCGACCCCGACGGCTACCAGATCACCCTCCACGACCGCACCTGACCGGCCGGAACGCCACCGACGATCACCACCGTTCCCCCGAAAACCGCCGATCGCGCCCGACCCCGAACCGGCCGGTGGTGCGGCAGGGCTCCTCGTGCGTGGTACTTGCGGTACGCCGGTTCTCGGTTCGCCGCGCCGCGGACACCGGACGCCGACGGTCTGTCGTTTCGGTTCGGCACGTGGGCCTTCGACGGACCGCCGACGTTCGGTGAACGCACGGTCGGGTGGGACGGTTACGCACGAACATGCCGACCGCCTAGGAAACGCCTTGGTCGACGGTGGGGCTGCGGCGTTCGACGAGGACGACGTCGCGCCACCGGCCGTGGTGGAGTCCGACGCGTTCGCGGGTGCCGACGACGCGGAACCCGACTCGCTCGTGCAGGGCGAGGCTCGCGGTGTTCTCGGGGAAGATGCCGGATTGCACCGTCCAGATCCCGGCTTCCTCGGTGGAGACCAGCAGGACGCGTAGCAGGGCCAGTCCCACGCCCCGGCCTCGTGCTCGGGGGTGGACGTAGACGGAGTGCTCGACCACTCCGGAGTACACGCAGCGGTCGGATACGGGCACCGCGGCGACCCAACCCAGGACACGATCGTCCTTGTCGAGCGCGACGAAACGGTGTTCGTGCAGCCTGGTCGCGTCGAACGCCTGCCAGTCGGGGGCGGTGGTCTCGAAGGTGGCGTCGCCCTCGTCGATGCCGAACCGGTAGATCTCCAGCACCTGTTCGGCGTGCTCGGGCCGCATCCCGGTGATGCGCGGGCCCGTCATGCCGCCTCGATGCCGAGCTCGGCGAGCAGGCCGCGGACGCGTCGCTCGATCTCGTCGCGGATGGGCCGCACGGCGTCGACGCCCTGTCCGGCCGGGTCGTCGAGTTTCCAGTCGAGGTATCGCTTGCCGGGGAAGACGGGGCAGGTGTCGCCACAGCCCATGGTGATCACCACGTCCGACGCCCGTACCGCTTCCATGGTCAGCACCTTGGGCGTTTGGGCGGACATGTCGATGCCGACCTCCGCCATCGCCTGCACGGCGGCCGGGTTCACCGTGTCGGCGGGTGCGGATCCGGCGGAGCGGACCTCGATCCGGTCTCGGGCGAGGTGGGTGAGCCAGGCGGCGGCCATCTGCGAGCGGCCGGCGTTGTGGACGCACACGAACAACACGGAGCGCTGCGGGGCTTCAGACACGGGCGGGGCCTTCCGGGGCGACGGCCGGGGTGGGCATCGGGGTGGGCTGGGGGAAGAAGCGGCGGGCGGCCAGGGCGACGTAGACGAGGCCGATGAGGACGGGGACCTCGATCAGCGGCCCGACCACCCCGGCCAGGGCCTGTCCGGAGGAGGCGCCGAAGGTGGCGATGGCGACCGCGATGGCCAGCTCGAAGTTGTTGCCCGCAGCGGTGAACGCCAACGTCGTCGCCCTCGGGTAGTCGAGTGCGATCGCGCGGCCGACGGCCATGGACCCGCCCCACATCAGCGCGAAGTACGCGAGCAGGGGCAGCGCGATGCGGGCGACGTCGAGCGGCTTGGAGGTGACGGCGTCGCCCTGGAGGGCGAAGAGCACCACGATGGTGAACAGCAGCCCGTACAGGGCGAACGGGCCGATCCGGGGGATGAGCCTCGTCTCGTACCAGATGCGGCCCCGGGCCTTCTCGCCGAGGCGGCGGGTGAGGAACCCGGCCAGGAGCGGGATGCCGAGGAAGATCAGGACGGAGCGGGCGATCTCCCACACCGACACGTCCAGCGTGGTGCGCTCCAGGCCCAGCCATCCGGGCAGGACGTCGAGGTAGAACCAGCCGAGCGCGGCGAACGCGATCACCTGGAAGAGGGAGTTCACGGCGACCAGGACCGCGGCGGCCTCGCGGTCGCCGCAGGCGAGGTCGTTCCAGATGATCACCATGGCGATGCAGCGGGCGAGCCCGACGATGATCAGGCCGGTGCGGTACTCGGGCAGGTCCGGGAGCATCAGCCACGCGAGCGCGAACATCAGCGCCGGCCCGACGACCCAGTTCAGGACCAGGGACGGCACGAGCAGGCGCCGGTCGCGGGTGACGGTGTCCAGGCGGTCCCAGCGGACCTTGGCCAGCACCGGGTACATCATCACGAGCAGGCCGAGCGCGATCGGCAGCGAGACCCCGGTGACCGTCACCTTCGCGAGCGCGTCGCCCAGACCCGGGACGAGCCGGCCCAGACCCAGGCCGACGGCCATCGCAGTCAGGATCCACACGGCGAGGAAGCGGTCCAGGAACGACAGCCTTGCGGCGACGGGCCGCGCGGTGCCGGCGCTCACGGGCGGGCCGGTTCGGGCAGCGGTTCGCCGTCGGGGCGGGTGAGGATCGCGGCGAGGCGATCGGTCATGGCGGGCAGGAGGCGGTAGTACACCCACGTCCCACGGCGTTCGGAGGCGATCAGCCCGGCCTGTTTGAGCAGTTTGAGGTGGTGGGAGATCGTGGGCTGGGACAGGTCGAAGGCGGGGGTGAGGTCGCAGACGCAGATCTCCCCGCCGGCGCGGGAGGCGATCATCGACAGCAGCCGCAGCCGCACCGGGTCACCCAGCGCCTTGAACACCCTTGCGAGATCGGTTGCCTGGTCCTCGTCCAGCGGGGCGGTCAGCAGCGCGGGACAACATCCGTCCGCGTCCCGGCCGAGCACCACGAGTTCTTGTTTCGACATTCCTCTATGTTGACGTTCTTCGATCCAGCGCGCAAGGTTGTATCGACTGATATCCATACAACCGATCGGAGAGATCGTCATGTCCCGCTTGGACTCGCTGGAACAGAAGCTGCGAGCCCTCGAAAGAGAATTCGGCTGACTCGCCCAACCGCAGAGACCTTGGACACCGGCGCCCAACTCGGCGAGCCGTGCGCGATGTTGCGGCTGGACGACCCGGGAGCCGACCGGGAGAGTGGCGTGCTCGCCTGACGGCCGCAGGCCCGATCGGTGACTGCACCGGTCACGGGCCCGCCGACGGTGACCCCGCAGACCGGCACAGGTCGGCCGCCGGATCAGGACGGCGTCGCCGGTGAACCGACCGAGGCCGCTAGGCCGCTCTACGCGGATCGTGCCTGCTCCGGGTTCGTCTTCACCATTGCGGGCAGCGGGGCCGAGGGCTCCCCCCGGCGAACTTGCCGACGCCGCCCAGCCCGGAAGAGGGCTTCCCACGGCCGAGATTCGGGCGGCGGCCTGACAGCGGGCGGGTTCACCCATCCGCCTGAAGATCGACGGCAAATGTCGGACTTGGCGTCTCGTGCTGTGAAGGATGCGCGTGAGGAGGGCGCGGTGGGCGCCTCATCGACTCGTCTGGGAGATGCCGATGGCAGAGAAAAGGTTGAAGGCATGGGGGAACAACCGTGCCGGCCAGCTCGGGGACGGTACCTGGGTCGACTTCCGTACCACCGCCACCACCGTGCTCGGCCTGACCAGCGCCGAGGTGGTGAAGATCGCCGCCGGCGGCAGCGGCCCCACCAACGGCCACGAGTTGGCCCTGCTGACCGACCGTACCGTGCAGTCCTGGGGCGCCAACGAGTCGGGCCGGCTCGGCGACGGCTCGGTGTTCAGTCACAACGCACCCGGCCAGGTCGTCAACCTGAGCAACGCCACCGACATCGCCGCAGGCGGCGCGCACAGCCTGGCCCTGCTCGCCGACGGGACCGTGGTCGCCTGGGGAAGGAACAACTACGGGCAACTCGGCAACGGCAGAGCGGGAGGGCCGCCCGGTCGGGTCCGCCGGGGAGCCTTTCCGAGTGGGTCGGGTGTTCGCGGCCGGCGGTCGCGTCTTGCTCGGCGGCGGATGGCTCAGGGCTAAACGGTCGGCGTGGACCGGCGGAGATCAGCCCGGTCCCACCGTCACCGGCGGCCGGGAACCCTGGACTCCCCGGCGAGACCCGAGCGTTGC